>CACZSJ010000173.1 GCA_902783825.1 Oscillospiraceae bacterium
AATTCCAAGGGGATATTGTAGGGGTTATCTAACTGAGCGGCAAAGCGCAGGAGTTTTTCCCGATCCTCTTCCGTAAGCCGCCGACCATCGAAGGTCCGGACGCTCCGCCGGTCATGAATGAGCTGTATGGTCTTGTTCATAGGTGCCTCTCATTGAAAATAGGACGAATAACAGAATCAGTTTACCTAAACCAGGGTGAGTGCCGCCGACATCACGGGGATGAGGCGGCACCTGAGCCTGCTTGACTCTTGCTTCAGAAGCAAGAGTCTGTCAAATGCAGTGGGCGTTGTCGCTGGTGAAGCTGAGATATGCACGCTCTCCCTGCTGGAAAATACGCTTGTTCTTGGGATTGTACTCGTGGATAATCAGTTTCGTATCGCCGAAGGTGACGTGGTAGAGCTGGTAAGCGCCCATGAAACAGGAGACTTCCACATTCACCGTGAGGAAACCCTCTTCCGCCAGGATGGTGGACTCGGGACGCAGAACAATCGTGGTGTCGGCGCCGTCTTCGACGCTGCTGTCTACAACGCGAACCTCCGTGCCTCCGATGTCGATGATGCCGCAGCCATCCTCGTGGCGGAGCATCTTGCCCCGCAGGAAGTTGGCTTCCCCGATGAAGTCGGCAACGAACTCATTGACCGGGTGGTAGTAGATTTCCTGCGGCGTGCCCATTTGCGCCACCACGCCCTTGGACATGATGATGATGTTGTCAGACAGGGCCATGGCCTCAGATTGGTCATGGGTGACGTAGATGGCTGTGATGCCCACCTCTTGCTGGATGCGCCGAATCTCTGTTCGCATGGTGACGCGGAGTTTGGCGTCCAGGTTGGACAGAGGCTCGTCAAAGAGCAGGACAGAGGGCTCGATCACCAGCGCTCTGGCAAGGGCCACGCGCTGCTGCTGGCCGCCGGACAGTTGGTTGGTCATGCGGGCCTCCATGCCCGTCAGCTCCACCAGATCGAGGATCTTCATCACACGCTCGTGAATCTCGTCCTTCGGCACCTTGCGCAGCTTAAGTCCGTAGGCGACATTGTCAAAGACGTTGTAGTGGGGGAGCAGGGCGTAGCTTTGGAAGACCATGGCGGTATCGCGCTTGTTTGGGGTCAGTTCATTGATGGGCTCGTCGCCCAGGTAGATTTCCCCTTCGTCCGGGCTCTCGAAGCCCGCGATCATCCGAAGGGTCGTGGTCCTGCCGCAGCCAGAGGGGCCCAGCAGGGTTACGAAGGAGCCCGGCTCAATGGTCAGCGTGGTATCCTTCACGGCATAAAAGTCTTTGCCGGTTTTGGGATCCTGATAAATCTTGGAGATATGCTCCAAACGGACGCCTTTTTTCACTTTCTCCATGGCTCAATCCTCCTTAATGTTTCTGCTGGTGCCGAAGCGCTTGATGAACAGATTCATCAGCAGCACGGCGCTGTATGTGATGGCAATCAGAATGGTGGCAAAGGCGCAGGCGAGGCTGTAAGAACCCTTCTCCGCAAACTCATTGATCTGCACGGTGATCAGCAGATAGCTGGGCGTAACCAGCAGGATGATGGCGGAAATGGCAGTGATGCTGCGCACGAAGGCGGTGACCAGGCCGGACAGGAAGGAGTCTTTGATCAGCGGAAGTGTCACGGTCATAAAGACCTTGAAGCTGTCAGCGCCCATGTCATAGGCCGATTCTTCGATGGACTTGTCAATCTGCCGCAGGGCGGAGATGCCGCTTCGGGTACCGGTAGGCAGGGAGCGGACGACGAAGACAATGATCAGAATCAGGCCCGTGCCGTAAATGCCCTGCAGGAAGCCGGTATGGAACAGGCCGCCCGAGAAACCGCGGATATAACCAACGCCGAGAACAGTGCCTGGTACAGCCATGGCCAGCATGGACACAGCTTCGATAAAGCCCTTGGATCTGAACTTGCGCTTGACTACGAGGTAGGAAATGATCATGCTCAGCAGGGCCGTGATCGGGGAAGCGATCAAAGAAAGCACAAAGGAATCTTTAAAGGCTTTGAGACCATGGTATCTGCTGAAAACTTGTCCGAACCATTTGCCGGTCAGCGGGAAGAACTTGTAGCCCCAGGTGGGGAAGCAGGCGCCGATGGGCACGCAGATGTACATCATGATGACAAAAAGCGCTGCCAGGGAGCAGAAAATCGTCAGTGGGATCTTGACGCTCTTGTCTTCGATGAGCATACGCGCTCTGGACGCTTTGCCCGTCAGGGTAGAAGCGGTCTTAGCCTCCAGATAGTACTTCTGCACAGCAAACATCACCAGGGTGATGCACAGCAGCACCACAGCCATGGCCGCGGCGCCGGCCTTATCATAAGCGCCGGTAATCTGCAGGTAAATGCTGGTCGCCAGCGTGTCGTAGGAGCCGCCGATGAGCATGGGGTTTGCAAAGTCCGCGATGGACTCGATGAACGTCACCAGAAAGGCGTTGCCCAGACCCGGCAGCATCAGCGGAAGGGTCACGCTGGTGAACACCTTCCAGCGGCTGGCGCCCATGTCCCGGGCGGCCTCCTCCAGGGAGGGATCGATGTTTTTCAGCAGGCCCTTGAGCATCATGTAGCAGACGGGGAAGAAGGTCAGCGTCTGCACGATGACGATGCCCCAGTAGCCGTAGACGCTGTGGTCATATATACCCAGCAAAAACCGGGTGATGATGCCGGCCTTGCCGAAGAGCATGATCATGGACAGGGACAGCACGAAGGGCGGCGACACCACCGGCAGCATGGAGATGACCTTGAACAGGCCGCCGGCGAACCGGTTCATGCGGACATAGACCTCCACATAGGCGAAAAGGAGACCCACCAGGGTGGAGAAGATGCCCACCACGAAGCCCACCCGAAGGGTGTTGGTGATCGCCTTGACGAAGGAGGGCATGGCGAAGATCCGGTTGAAGTTCGACAGGCCGAAGCTGCCGTCGCCCACAAAGCTGTCCACCAGCAGGATGGCCAGCGGATAGAGGATGAACAGGGTCAGGAAAGCGATC
>CACZSJ010000174.1 GCA_902783825.1 Oscillospiraceae bacterium
AACGCGGCCTTCTTCGCGTTTTCCTCTGCCTGCTTCAGCTTCTGCTGCGCTTCGTTTCGGTCTCGCTCCAGGAGCACGCGGGTCTGCTCCAGCTTTTCGATGGTTGCCTCAAAGCTGGCGCTCTCCGAGCTGACACGTCCCCTGGCGTCCTCAATGATCTCCTCCGCCAATCCCAGCCTGCGGGAAATCGCAAAGGCGTTGGACTTGCCGGGTATCCCCACCAGCAAGCGGTAGGTAGGCCGCAGCGTCTCCACGTCAAACTCGCAGGAGGCGTTCTGCACTCCGGTCTCGTTGGTCGCATACACCTTCAGCTCCGCGTAATGGGTGGTTGCGGCAATCATGGCCCCACGCTGCCTGGCGTATTCGATAATGGCGATTGCCAGCGCAGCCCCTTCTGTGGGATCTGTCCCGGCGCCCAACTCGTCAAACAGCAGCAGAGAACGCTCTCCGCAGTCTTTTAAAATACCGACTATGTTGGTCATGTGCGCGGAAAAGGTCGACAGGCTCTGCTCGATGCTCTGTTCATCTCCGATATCTGCCAGCACGTTTTCAAAAACCGGCAGATTGCTGCCATCCGCTGCGGGAATATGGAGGCCGCACTGATTCATCAGGGCCAGCAGTCCGATGGTTTTCAGAGAAACCGTTTTACCGCCGGTATTGGGTCCGGTAATCACCAGGGTATCGAAGTTTTCTCCCAGCTCCAGGTCAATCGGCACCGCCTTGGCCTGATCCAGCAGCGGGTGCCTGGCCTTTCGCAGCACGATCCCCTTCCCTTCCCGGGAAGCCTCCTGGCAATCCAGTTTATACGACAGCTTCGCTTTTGCAAAGATTAGATCCAGCCGCACCAAAAGCTCAAAGCTGGTCGCAATGTCTTCCTGATGTTCTGCACAATCCGCGGAAAGCTCCGCAAGAATCCGGTCAATTTCCAGCTTTTCTCTTGCCATCAGTTCTCGCAGCTCGTTGTTGGCTTTTACCGCAGCCATAGGCTCGACGAAAAGCGTCATGCCGGAAGCGGAAATATCGTGCACGAGGCCGGGAACCGCACCCTTGTGGTCTGCCTTGACCGGTACCACATAGCGGTCCGATCGCATGGTAATAATCGGCTCCTGCAGAGCCTTGGCGTAGGAAGGAGAAGAAATGATTTTCTGCAACGCGTCCCGCGCGCGGGCGGCTGCCGCCCGCATCTGCCTGCGCAGATTGGCCAACTCCGGGGAGGCACTGTCGGCAATTTCGTCTTCTCCGACAATGGAGTTGCTGATTTTTTCTTCCAGAAATTTGTTGGCGTGGAGGCCGTGGAACAGATAATCGATCCCGGTTTTGCCCACGCCGTCATCCGCCAGATAGGCGCGCACCAGCCTGGCGCACTGCAGCACCCGGGCAATATCCAAAAGCTCCCGGGTGTTCAGCGCGCCTCCCAGATCTGCCCGTGACAGAGAGGGCCGCACGTCCCGGACGCCGGAAAAAGACGGGCTTCCTCGCAGCGTCATCATGGTTTTCGCAGCGCTGGTTTCCTCCTGGCGGCGGCTGACTTCGGCAGCGTCTCCCGATGGGCTGAGCGCCAGCGCCCGTTCTTTTGCCGTTTCCCCGACCGCCTGTTGGGCAAGCAATTCCAAAACGGCGGGCAGTTCCAAGGTGATCCGTGATTTTTCGAAATAATTCATCGTACGCTTTTCCAATACTCCAAGGTTGAAAACTTTCTTTCCGCGTGAGCCAGCAAATAGCGTTCCGCGGCTTCTCCCAAGCGTGTTCGTCCTTCTCCTTCCAAGGAAAAAGACAGCAGCTGTCGCGGCGGTGCAGACACAATGTACCGCAGCGCAGCCAGGGCATCCTCTCCCAAATACTGAGACTGTCCCATATCTGTTCTACGGCAGTCCCGGCAGAACACGCAGCCATTTTCTATGCTCAAGCAGGGCTCTTGCGGCGTTTCCTTTCCACAGACCGCACAGGCGTCCACGCTGGGCGCATAGCCGGACAGGCACATCAGCCTCAACTCAAAGGCCGCCTTCACCAGCAGGGGATCGAAACGTGGGCTTCCCAGCCCGTACAGGCTGTTGAGCCCCAACTGCAGCAAGGCAGGATCTGCCTGCTCCTCCACGCTGAACGCTTCCAAGCATTCGGCAAAATAGCATCCCAGGGAAAAGCTGGCGATATCCGACTGCAGCGGTAAAAAAGGCTCCACGACAGACGCTTCGTTGACCGTCCACCGTCCCCGGTTTCCAAACAGAGTCATTTCCGCATAGCACAACTGCTGGGTCGCAGCCGCCAGTTTGCTGTTTTTTCGCAGCGCTCCCCGCGCCCGGGCGGTCAGCTTCCCCTCCGACTCGGTAAACAGCGTCAGGATTCGATCTGCTTCCTTATAGCGCACCTGGCGAAGCACCAGGGCTTTTGTGGTGTTGAACATGGTATGTACACCCTCTTCCGGTCAGGGCCGATGCCCCGACCGCGCTTCCTGTATCGTCATCTTTTCCATCGCTTTGTACAACACATAGCACAGGGGATCACCGGTGTCGGTAAAGGTCTGCCAGATTGCATTGTTTTTCATTGCCATTCACCTCGCCCTTAGTATCTGCATTTGGCTAAGGCAAAATAATGGCAGATATTTGTTATGGATCCGTAAAGCCGAAATTGCGCAGGAGGGCGCTGGAATCCCGCCAGTTCTCCTTGACCTTCACCCAGGTCTGTAAATAAACCTTGGCGCCCAGAAACGCTTCCAGATCTGCTCGGGCCAGTTCTCCGACTTTTTTGAGCATGGCGCCCTTTTTTCCAATGATGATGCCCTTATGGCTGTCTTTTTCGCAGTAAATGGTCACTTCCAGCTCAATTACACCGTCTTCCCGTTCTTGAAAACGACTGACTTCTACCGCCGTTCCGTGCGGGATTTCCTTATCCAGGCATTTGAGCAGCTTTTCCCGTACCAGTTCGGCGCAAATCTGCCGCTCCGGCTGATCGGTGATCATGTCTTCCGGGAAGAGCCGCGGACCCTCCTCCGCGTATTTTTCCAGCTCGTCCAGCAGCTCGTCCAGTCCCTCGCCGCGGCGAGCGGAAAGGGGCAGGATCGCGTCGAAGTCTCCGGCGGCGCTGTAGGCCGCCATCACCTCCAGCAGTCTGGGTTTGTCCACGGTGTCGATCTTGTTGATCCCCAAAATCACCGGCACACCGGTCTCCCGCAGGCGGGCAAGCAGAGCCGCCTCTTGCTGTCCCACCGACGCCACAGGCTCCACCAGCAGCAAAGCGCAATCCACGTCCGCCACACTCTGGCGTACCACCTTGACCATGTAATCGCCCAGACGCGTCCTGGGCTTGTGAAAGCCCGGGGTATCCATCAAAACGAATTGGGTGTCTCCCCGATTCACAATGGCCGTAATCCGATTGCGGGTGGTCTGGGGCTTGTTGGAAACAATGGCCACCTTTTCTCCCACCAGAGCGTTTGTCAGCGTGGACTTCCCCACATTGGGTCTGCCGCACACGGTTATCATCACAGTTTTTGTCATCTTCTCTGTTCTCCTGTATCTTCCGTCTCTGTTGCTATGCAGTTCTTACTCGCCCAGGATTGCCTTTTCTCTGGCACGCATCTGTCGCTTTTGCTCTCCCTCGTCCTCATGGTCGTAACCCAGCAGGTGCAGCACCGAGTGAACCGTCAAATAGGTCAACTCCCGCGCAAAGCCGTGGCCGTATTCCTCTCCCTGCGCTTCACAGCGGGGCAGAGACAGCAGCATATCGCCCAGCAGCAGCAGACCGGTATCCAAATCCCGCTCACAGTCCTTCGCTTGAAAACAACCGGGCTGCAGCTCGTTCAGAGGGAAAGACAGCACGTCCGTCGCCCGATCCACGCCGCGAAACACACGGTTCCGTTCCCGGATTCCTTCCTCGTCCGTCAGCAGCACGCTAATCATACAGGGCATGTTCACGCCCTCCGCTGCCAGGGCAGCGCAGGCCGCATTCCGAATCAGCGCCGCCGCGCCGCGATGGCCAAGACCGGGTCTCTCCCTGCTGACAATGATCTCATGTTCCATCGTCTACACCTTTTTGTTGTATCGTCTGGGTATCTGCTTCTTCACCGGAGCAAGCGGATGCTTTTTGTCGTAGACCTCGTAGGCCTCGATGATTTTCTGAACCAGTCGGTGCCGCACCACGTCCGCCCCGCTGAGGGTACAAATGGCAATGTCATCAAGTCCTTCCAGAACCTTCATGGCAACTTTCAGTCCACTGCTTTTATCCGCCGGCAGGTCAATCTGGGTAATGTCGCCGGTAATCACCACCTTGGAACCAAAGCCAATACGAGTCAGGAACATCTTCATCTGCTCCCGGGAAGTGTTCTGCGCTTCGTCCAGAATGATAAAGCTGTCATCCAGCGTCCGACCGCGCATATAGGCCAAGGGCGCGACCTCGATATTGCCTCGCTCCAAATATTTCTGATACGTATCCGCACCCAGCATATCAAACAGCGCATCGTAGAGAGGCCGCAGATAAGGGTCGACCTTGCTCTGCAGGTCGCCGGGCAGAAAGCCCAGTCTCTCCCCCGCCTCCACGGCAGGTCGGGTCAGAATGATCCGGTTGACTTCTTCGGCGCGGAAGGCTGCCACCGCCGCCGCCACCGCCAGATAGGTCTTGCCCGTACCGGCCGGCCCGATCCCCAAGGTCACAGTATTTTTAGCAATTGCGTCGCAATAGGTTTTCTGGCCAAGCGTCTTGGGCTTGATGGGCTTTCCCTTGGCGGTAATGCAAATCACATCGCCCGCCAGTTCCTGGATTTTGGTCTCCTTGCCCTCCGACACCAGCTTGAGAATGTAGCGTACGTTCTGCGCGTCGATGCTCTCCCCGCGGGCCGCCAGGGTCAGCAGGCCGTTGATGGCTTTTTCCGCCAGCAAAACCGCCTCTTCTTCGCCCAGGATGTGGATCATGTCGTCACGATTCAGCACCTTGACCCCCAGTTCGCTCTCGATGATACGCAGATTCTGGTCAAAAGAGCCAAACACGCTGATGACGTGTTCCATTCTCTCTACTTCAATGGCTTTTTCTATCATTGGTATTCCTTTCACGAGGCGGCCTGCTCCTCTTCCAGCTCCCGCAGGAGCGCAATATTCTCCCGGCATTGGCCGCGCAGCGTCACATAGATTCTGTCGTTTCCCTGTACCAGGCTCAGCTTGGAGGAAAGCAACTGTCCGTCGATGCTCTCCAAGAGTCGCCTTTCCAGTCGCGGACCTATTTCCTCGGCAAAATCCTCCGTCGTTTCGCCTGGCTCATAGCGCTGCAAACGCTCCTCAATCAGACTCAAGGGCAGCGCAAACAAGCCCCGGATTCCCAAGGGATATTCATGCACTATTTTATCATATCCGTCAAGCGTCTTTTTCCCATTGCCATACAGGTTTATGCGCGTTTTTCCCAGTTTCAGCGCGTAGCGGTGGTGTAGACTTCCCGGACCCCTTTTATATATCTGCGCATGGGGACAGACTGCCGTCCACTCATACCAGGTATCCGCCAGTACATCCGCATCCGCGCGCACGTAGCGAGGCGGGTGGCTCAAGCTATCCATTCGTCCTGTGACCAGCCTCTCCCCTGCCAGCACACTGTCTCCCGGAGAGACCAGCGCCCGACCGTTTCGGACCGCCAGGCTTACGATGATTCCGGTTTTTTTCGCAAGAATCTCCGCTGCCCGGTCTTCCTGGTAAAGCTCCGGCTTCTCAACTCGCTCACTGACCAGCACGGTAGCGCGGCAGCCGCTGACCCGCACCGTCATCCACGCCAGTTCCGGCAGTTCCAGTAGCATCCGGCTGCGGATCTGATCCGGCTCCAACGATGGCCAGAAGCTGCCGCGTTCCACCCCGCAGTCTGCCAGCGCCCGCAGGATCCGTCCTTCGCTCAGCTTTTGGTATCCCTGCACCTGGATCTCCCATATAAACAAGGACGAAGCCAACAAAAGCGCCGCCGTCAGCACTGCGCCAAATAGAAGCCACATTCTTCGACGCAGCATGCGCAGGCTGTCGGAGCCTCCGCTCCGGCGAAGTACCGTAACCTGGCACTGGCATTTGACGGCCAACTCACGAAGCAGGTTCAGCTGCTT
The DNA here is from genome assembly GCA_902783825.1 of Oscillospiraceae bacterium. Classification (GTDB taxonomy): domain Bacteria; phylum Bacillota; class Clostridia; order Oscillospirales; family Oscillospiraceae; genus Limivicinus. Next base: position 6,062 of record CACZSJ010000174.1, read on the forward strand.
GTGCGCAAGACTTGCTCGCAGCGTAAAGGCATCGACCGTTTCCAGATCCCATAGATTGAGTGCCTGCTTTGCACAAGCGTTGAGCAGGCTCTCCGGCAGAGTGCCGCATATCTCCACTCGCGACACGCCGTACAGCATTTCCCGCAGCTTCATCCTTTACCCCCACACAATCGACTGGATTTCACCGCCGATCAACAGTTCCTCCCGGTTCATGGCCAGCAGCTTCAGCTCCTTCCCATTCAGGCTGATCTGCGCATCTCCGGTACTGACGGCAATAAACGCAGGTCCATAAGACAGTATACCGCGATGGTTTTCAATCAGTACGCGCCGGCCAGCCGTCACACTCAGTTTTGCCGCCCCCAGCAGCGCCTCCTGTGGAAGCTGCAGCTTCTCGCTCAAATCTGACGCTAAGGCTCGTATTTTTTTCAAAGCCGCCACCTCCCTGTCCGTATAACTCTATGTACCGGGGCATAGCTTGATACATGGACAAGGATCCCAGGGAAGGAGGGCTCTGTATGAAAAACAAGCTGGCGCTGTGCGCGGTGCTCTGTGCCCTGGTCAGTATGATCTCCGCCTCCCAGCAGGTAATGGAAAGCTGTCGCTACGGTCTTCGTCTTTGCGCGGAATTGATTCTCCCCTCTCTCTTCCCCTTTTTTGTGGCTTCCAATCTGCTCTCGCGTCTGGGCCTGCCCCAAATTCTGGGGCGATATTTAGCGCCAGCCGCCCAGCGGATCTACCACATTTCCGGCGCCGGCGCCACCGCGCTGCTGGTTGGTCTGTGCGGCGGATACCCCTTGGGCGCCGCTTATCTGGCCGACCTGGAAAGCGCCGGTCAAATTTCCAAAGCGGAAGCCGACCGTCTTCTTGCTTTTTGCAACAACTCCGGCCCGGCTTTCATCGTGGGCGCTGTAGGAACCGGCGTTTTCGGCTCTTCTATGATCGGCTTGCAGCTTTATTGCGTACACATTGCGGCGGCCTTGACCTCCGGCTTGTTGTTTCGGCCGGAGAGGACTTGGACCCTGTCTGCAAGCTGCCGACCGGAACAGGCGCTTCCCCTGTCGCAGGCAATTCCGGAAGCAGTCCGGCAGGCGGTGCTCTCCATCTTGAACATCTGCGGATTTGTGGTCTGCTTTACCGTGTTTACCGGCCTGCTTGATACTCACGGCCTTTTCTCCCTGCTGGCCGCTCGGCTCTCCGCCGCACTGGGCACGTCCCTCCCATGGTCTCGGGCTCTTCTCTGCGGATTTCTGGAGCTGGGCAGCGGAGCCGGCGCCCTGCGGGGGCTGCCTGCTTCCCCGGACAATCTGGCCCTGGCCGCGGGGCTGTTGGGCTGGGGCGGGCTTTCCGTACAATTCCAAAGCCTTTCCGTTTTGTCAGAAAGCAATATAAACAGCGCCCTGCATGTTGCAGGGCGCCTGGTCAGCGCAGTATTCTCTTTTGTCTACGCGTATCTCCTTTTCTCCTGGCTGTTCTAAAAGGCCAGCAGTACGCCTGCTGCAGCGGAAGCCAGGATAAATACAATCGGGTGCAGACTCTTTGTGGGGCGCACCACGCGGGTCAGTAAGAGCAGAACCCCCGCCAGTGCCAAAGCCTTGAAGTTGAACAAATCCAGAACCCGTCCTGTCTGGGCAAAGCGTTCCGGGAAAAACAGCGCGATTTTCACCACCAGGACGCCGGCCGCCGCAATCAGCCCGACTGAGCAGGGGCGCAGCCCGTAAAAGGCGGCATCCACATATCGATTCTGGCGAAAGGCCTGCAGCACCCGCGCAATGATCAAAATGACCATCAACGAGGGCGTGACCAGCCCCAGAGTCGCCACGATCGCGCCGGGGACGCCACCGGTGGCAAAGCCAACATAGGTGGCCATATTGACGCCAATGGGCCCTGGCGTGGATTCGGATACCGCGATCATATCCGCCAACTGCAGCGTGTCGAACCAGCCGGTCCTGTCCGCCATACTGTACAGGAAAGGCAATGTCGCCATACCGCCGCCCACGGCGAACAGCCCGGTTTTGAAAAACTCAAAAAACAGGCGCAGATACAGCGTCATTTCCCCCGCCCCCCCCATTGCGTAAGCAGAATGCCCGCTGTCGCACAGAGGAGCACGAAGACAACGGGGGAAATGCTGAAAAAGACAGACAGCACGAAAACCATGAGACACAGCAGCAGCGCCGCCTTGTCCTTCACCGCACTTTTCCAGAGCTTGGTAACCGCGTTGAAAATCAACACACAGACACAAACGCGAATCCCTGCGAAAGCGCTTTTGACCACAGGCAAATCAGCAAAGTTGGTCAGGATCCCCGCGATCACGCAGATGATGACCAGCGACGGAAACACAATGCCCAGGGTAGCGGCAATGCCTCCGGCTGCCCCGGCCTGACTATAGCCCACGAAGGTGGCCGTGTTGACGGCAATAATCCCCGGCGTACACTGGCCCACTGCGTAGTAGTCCATGATTTCCTCATTGCTGGCCCAGCCATGCTTTTCCACGATTTCCCGCTCCAGCATGGGAATCATCGCATACCCTCCGCCAAAGGTCATTACGCCGATCCGGGCAAAGGCGCCGAAAAGCTGCAGCAGCTTTTTCATTTCCCCAAGGCCTCGGTAAAGGCTCTGTATTTTTCGGCCTTCTCCTGGCAATCCGCCTGATCCTTGCCCCGCACCAGCAGGTAAACCTTGATCTTCGGCTCCGTCCCGGAGGGGCGCACAATATAGCTGCTGCCGTCTGCCAGCTCGAAGTACAGGACGTTAGATCCGGCAAAAGGCGTCTTGTCAACCTTGCCCAGGCCCTTGACCGCAATGCTGCCGTCCAGGTAATCCCGAAGGCGAATCACCTCGACGCCGCCGATGTTCTCAGGCGGATCGGTACGCAGCTTGTGCATCAGCACCTTCATTTTCTGCAGCCCGTCCAGCCCGGGCATGACCAGGTTCACCGTCTTCTCCAGGAACCAGCCGTAACGCTCGTAAAGCGCATGGACGGCGTCAAGCAGGGTCATCCCCTTCTGCTGGTAATGCGCGGCCATTTCTGCGACCATCATGGCAGCGGTCACCGCGTCTTTATCCCGCACAAAGTCGCCCACCATATAGCCGTAGCTTTCTTCGAATGCAAAAATATACTGATAGCTTCCGGCCGCCTCCCAAGCGGCAATCCGCTCAGCCATAAATTTAAATCCGGTAAAGGTATCCTCAAAGTGTACGCCGTTTGCCTCCGCAACGGTGCGTGCCATGGAGGTAGACACGATGCTGGCCACCGTGCCGGGATTCTCCGGCATGGTACCGGTGCTCTTTCTGGCCTGGATGATGTAGTCCAGCAGCAGAACGCCCATCTGGTTGCCCGTGATGGTCACGTACGCATCGCCGTCTCGCACCATGGTGCCGATGCGGTCCGAATCCGGATCGGTTCCGATGATCAGATCGCTTCCCACTTTCTTTGCCAATTCCACCGCCAAATAGAAGCCTTCCGGATTTTCCGGGTTGGGACTCTCCACTGTGGGGAAATTGCCGTCAATCACCATCTGCTCCGGCACGGGGAACAAATGCTTGATTCCCAGCCTCCGCAGAGCTTCTGGCACCAGCTTGTATCCACAGCCGTGGAAGGGCGTATATACGATCTTCAGATCGTCCGCCGCCGCTTTGACCGCTTCCCGATCAATGGCCTGGGCCATGACCCGCTCCAAAAACGCCTCGTCCGTCTCCTGACCGATCACTTCAATTTTTCCGTCCGCAATCGCCTGATCATAGTCACAGGTACGAAATCCCGTGAAAATATCAATGGCCGCCATCTGCGCGGCAATGGCCTCCGCATGCTGGGGCGGCAGCTGCGCGCCGTCGGACCAGTAGACCTTGTATCCGTTGTATTCTTTGGGGTTGTGACTGGCCGTGATGTTCAGGCCGGCGGTGGTGCCGTAGTAACGCACGGCAAAGCTCAGCTCCGGCGTGGGGCGCAGTGCGTCAAAAATCCGCACATGGATGCCGTTGGCCGCCATGACGCTGGCCGCCTCTCTGGAAAACGCTTCCCCATTGAGCCGGCAATCGTGAGCAATCACAATTCCTTTGTCCATCGCCTCTTGTCCCTCTGCCACGATGACGTTGGCAAAGGCCTGGGTTGCCCAGCGGATCACATGGGTGTTCATGTGGTGCAGCCCCTGCTTCATGGTTCCGCGAAGACCAGCCGTACCAAATTCCAGAGGCGCAAAAAAGCGGCTCTCAATTTCCTTTTCATCTCCGGCAATCGCGTTGAGCTCGTTCCATTCCTGCTCGCTGAGGGCAGGGCTGTCCAGCCAATGCTGGTACTCTTCCTTATAATTCCTCATGGTATTCCTCCTCACTTAGCGCCAAAGCGTCTTCCAACAGGCTCTTCGGTACAAAAATATCCACGCCTTCTCCACTGATTCCCAAAACCACACGGCCGAATGCTCCGTTTCCGCTGTCACGGCAAACACAGGGGATCCCGTATGCCTCCAGCATGTTGATTCGCATACGATCCGACATGTCCAGGCACTCACAATGACACAGGAGCACCGGCTCCTCCGGTTCCCCCGCGCTGTTTTTCGGCCAATGCTCCACCAAGCTGCCCAAGCGGTTTACGGCCCAAAAATTGCCGCTTTTCTCCTCCATTGAACTGTTCTCCTATTTGTGATATCGGGACCCTTCCCGGATCTTGAACCCGCGGTAGAGCTGTTCCGCCAGAATCACCCGCGCAAGATGATGGGGAAAGGTCATGCGGGAGAGGCTCAAGCGCAAATCCGCCCGGGCCTTCACACTGTCCGCCAGTCCATAAGAGCCGCCAATCACAAAGCACAGCTTCGGCTTTCCGGAATTCTCACGCTGACCGATCAGCGCAGCCAGCTCTTCGCTGCTGATCTGGCGGCCCTCCACGCACATGACAATTACATACGCATCCTGTGGTATATATTTTACTATATCTACCGCCTCTTTTGCAAGAGCGGCTTGTATTTCTCCCGCAGAAGGTTTTTCCGGCAGCCGTACCTCGTTGAGCTCCGTGCAGTCCAGCCGGCAATAACCCCCCAGTCGCTTGGCATATTCCGCAAAAGCCTCTGTGTAGAATCGCTCCCGCAGCTTGCCTACGCAAATAAGTTTTATGTTAAGCACGGCATCGCCTCCCCCACGCTCACTTCCAGGCAGCCGGAAGGCGGCGCGCACAGAAGCTCAATCGACGTATGCTCCAGCCGCTGCCACACTGTGTCGACCGCGCGCATAGGCGTGTTGTTTTCCCGGCTCAAATGTCCGAGAATGATGCGCCTGGTACCGCTTTGCGCCAGATCGCAGGCGAGCGCGGCGCAGTCCTCATTGGACAAGTGCCCACGCGGCGACAGGATCCTCCGCTTGAGATAAACCGGATAGCTGCCATAGCGAAGCATCTGCTCGTCATGATTGGCTTCGATCAGCACGGTATCCGCTCCTCGCAGGCCGTCCAGAACCGCGTCGGTCACGCAGCCCATGTCTGTAGCCAATGCGAAGACGCCCTCGCCTTCCAGCCGGTATCCCACGCTTTCGTCCGTGTCGTGGCAGGTGTGAAAAGCGCGCACGCTGAGACAGCCCACGCGAAAGCTTTCCCCCACCGGGATCGTCTGCAGGCAGCCGTCGATTTCCGGCAGCATTCCTTGAAGCCGGGCCGCCACGGTACGCGGTGCATAAACCGGAAGAGCATAATACTTGACGAGCATCTTCAGCCCCGAAATATGATCGGAGTGTTCATGAGTAATGAACACTCCGTTGATATCACGCAGGCTTCGGCCAAGCTGAGCAAGCGCAGCCTCCATGCGGCGCATGGAAATCCCAGCGTCGATCAAAACATTGGTCGCGCCACTGGAAAGCATCAGGCAGTTACCGCTGGATCCGCTGGCAAAAACATAAACCTTCATCAAATGATCGCCACAATCTTTTCGTTATATTCCGTCGGCTCCGGCTCCCGGATCACCTGGATGTCCGCGCCGAGGGCCTGAAGCTTTCCGACCAGATTTTCGTAGCCGCGCTCGATATAATTGATGTCCTCAATTTCCGTCCGGCCGGCAGCGCACATTCCGGCAATGACCATTGCCGCGCCGGCACGCAGATCGCAAGCCTGCACCAAAGCGCCCGTGAGGCGTCTGCCGCCTTCCACCACGGCAATCCGACCGTCTACCTGAATTTCAGCACCCATCTTCCGCAGCTCGTTGACGTATTTGAACCGGTTATCGTAGATTCCCTCGTTAATCACAGAGGTGCCGTTGGCCAAACACATCAGCACGCCCATCTGCGGCTGCATGTCCGTGGGAAAGCCCGGATAGGGCATGGTCTTCAGATTGGCGCGGCGCAGCGTACTGGCGCCTTTGACCAGCACCGAATCCTCGTATTCCTGCACAATGGTACCGGTTTCCCGGAGCTTGGCACTGATACACTCCAGGTGCTTGGGGATCACGTTCTTGATCAGCACTTCCCCTCCCGTAGCAGCCGCGGCCACCATGTAAGTGCCCGCTTCAATCTGGTCCGGGATGATGGTATAGCTGCCGCCGTGAAGCTTTTCCACGCCGTTGACTTTGATGGTATCGGTGCCCGCGCCGCGAACGTCCGCCCCCATGGAGTTGAGGAAGTTGGCCAGGTCCACAATGTGCGGCTCCCGCGCCGCGTTTTCGATAATGGTACGGCCGCTGGCCAGGACGGCGGCGATCATGATGTTCATGGTCGCGCCCACCGAAACTTTGTCCAGATAGATCCGCGTACCATGCAGGCGCCCATCCAAAGCATCGGCGTATACGAAGCCGTTCTTGATGTTGACCTCTGCCCCCAGGGCAGTCATGCCCTTGATGTGCTGGTCAATGGGCCGCACGCCGAAATTGCAGCCGCCGGGCATCGTGGTCTTGGCGCTGCCAAAGCGGCCCAGCATGGAACCGATCAAATAATATGAGGCACGGATTTTCCGCATGAGTTCGTAGGGAGCGTCCTGATAGCGGGCCTCCGTGCAATCGATCTCTATGGTGGACTGATTCACAAAGCTGACCTTTGCGCCCAACTCGGCCAGAATGCTCAAAAGCGTATCCGCGTCGCTGATCTGGGGGATATTCTCGATCCGGCAGACGCCTTCCACCAGCAAAGCCGCAGGAATGATCGCCACCGCCGCGTTTTTCGCGCCGCTGATTTCCACTTCGCCATGCAGCGCAACGCCGCCATTGATAACGTATTTATCCAAAGTCTGCACCTTCCAATACTCTCAGCGCCACAGTAGCGGCACCGAAGGATGATTGTAGCATATTTCAGAGGATTACGCAAGTATCTTGCCGCCCGCCCGTCTCACGCACGGGCGCCATTCTATTCTTTCAGATACTGTTCTGCTTTCAGAACCGCCACAATGGTTTTCCCGTCCTCAATCTCGTTTGCCATCACCATGCGGCTCAGCTCTTGCAGGCTGATCTTCTCAACATCCAGAAGCTCGTTCTCTTCCGGGTGGCTCTCTCCTGCTTCCAAACCCAAAGCCAGATAGATGTACAGCTTCTCGGTGGAAAACCCAGGAGACGTATAGCAGCCGCCCAAATCGACCAGCTTTCGCGCAGTAAAGCCCGTCTCTTCCGACAGTTCCCTCACCGCACATTCCATGGGGTCTTCCCCGTACTCCAGCTTGCCTGCCGGAGCCTCCAGCATCATCCGGCCAGCCGGGTAGCGAAACTGGCGGACCATATAACAGTTTCCGTCCTCATCCACGGGAAGGATGGTCACACCCCCAGGATGCTCCACCACTTCTCGCCGGACCACGCTTCCGTTGTCCAGTTGGGCACGATCCAATCTTACGTTGACAATTACTCCCTTATATTTTTCTTCGCCATCCAGGCGCTTTTCAAAATAACCCAAAGATACTCCTCTCCTGCGAAAAGGGTATGCGTCGCAGATCGCTGTGCATAACATGTGAGTCAATTGACATATTCAATTGACATAAAGGTATTTGAATTATAGCACAGGGTTTCATAAAATTCCATACTTTTTTCTGAAAAAAACGAAAAAAATTTGAGTTTTTTTCATATTATCCGACAAAATTCGGTCAAAATAATTTCTTCTTTTTTTCTAAAGGAAACAAAATAGCGGCAAAGCACTTTTCTCTATCATTTTCCCCGTATTTTCTGCTTTTCTTTTCGAGACTTATGTGCTATAATTTATGCGCTGTGAAAGGATGTGGGATTGTTGGCGGCAAAACAGCAAGGAATCAAGAAAATCGCGGACAACCGCAAGGCCTATCACGAGTATTTTGTGCTGGAACGCTTTGAGGCCGGGATCGAGCTGGCCGGTACGGAGGTCAAGTCCATCCGTGCAGGTCAAGTAAATCTGAAGGACGCTTTTTGTACCGTGAAAAATGGGGAGCTTTTCGTGCGCGGCATGCACATCAGTCCCTACGAGCACGGCAACATCTTCAACAAGGATCCCGTCCGGCCACGGCGACTGCTGATGCACAAACGGGAAATCCTCAAGCTGCACGCCCGGGTGATGCAGGACGGTGTCGCCCTCGTTCCCCTTTCCCTTTACTTTAAAGACAGCCGCGTAAAGGTAGAGTTGGGCCTGTGCAAAGGCAAAAAGCTCTACGATAAGCGCAGCAGCGAGGCGGAGCGCCAGTCCCGCCGCGACATTGACAGAATCATGAAGGAGAAAAACAACCAATGAACAATCCGATTGTCACCATTGAAATGGAAAACGGCGATGTGATCAAGGCCGAGCTTTATCCCGAAGTCGCGCCCAACACCGTCAACAATTTTATCTCCCTGGTCAGCAAGGGCTTTTATGACGGCCTGATTTTCCATCGGGTCATCCCCGGCTTTATGATCCAGGGCGGCGACCCTCAGGGTCTCGGCACGGGCGGCCCCGGTTACTCCATACGGGGTGAATTTGCCGCTAACCGTTTTGCTAACAATTTGAAGCATAGCCGCGGCGTCCTCTCCATGGCACGGGCTATGAATCCCGACTCTGCAGGCAGCCAGTTTTTCATCATGCACGAAGACGCCCCGCACCTGGACGGGCAGTATGCCGCTTTCGGCAAGGTCATTGAGGGCATCGAGGCCGTGGATCGTGTGTGCCAGGTGCGCACGGATTATAACGACAGACCCCGCACGCCTCAGGTCATGAAAAAGCTCAGCGTGGAAACCTTCGGCACGGAATATCCCGAACCGGAGACCTGCTGAAACCTTTTGCCCTGCGCCACGTCAAATACCACAGGAAACTCGCGGGCGTACATGCGCCCGCCTCATGGGGGTGTACTGGTTTCGACGGGGGTGTGGAGGCAGAAATAGCGGGCGGATGCGCCTACCATCCTTAAAATGGGCAACCTTATAAATTAAAGAACAACAACAATACTGTTCTTCTCGCTGCTTAATTAGCGAGCGTTCCCCCCGGGAGTACCACGGCCCGGGACGGAGCGTCGACGAGTGGTGAACGTGCGTATGCTAAGCTTTGCGCATACCATGCATCATGAAGCTACCAAGTCCCTGAGCGTGACGGCCCGCACTGGGATGAGGGAATGCAAAGGACCGTCTGCGCCCGGAGAAGTTTCTGTCAAAGCGCTTTCGGACGGGAGTTCGATTCTCCCCACCTCCACCA
>CACZSJ010000175.1 GCA_902783825.1 Oscillospiraceae bacterium
CCGTTGACATCGTCGCGCAGGGCGATCAGCCGCTCCCAGCGGGCCATCTCACCAGTGCCCAGGGCGTAGTCGGCAAAGGGCTGGTTCATGCAGTTGAGCACCACGTTGCGAGGATCATCGCCCTTACGATGGGGCATGGCCAGCCAGATTTCATCGCAGGTAAAGGCCAGGATCGGCGCGAACATCTTCGTCATGGTATCCAGAATCAGATACAGCGCCGTCTGGGCGCTGCGGCGCCCAAGGCCATCCTTTTCCTCGCAGTAGAGGCGATCCTTGATGATGTCCAGATAGAAGCTGCTCAGATCCACCACGCAGAAGTCGTTGATCAGGTGAGAAATCACGTGGAACTCGTAGTCCCGATACGCGGCGTCCACCTTCCGGATCAAGTCGTTGAGCCTGGTAATGGCCCAGCGGTCCAGGGGGGCCATCTGCTGCGGCGGAACCAGATCGTCGGCGTTAAAGCCGTCCAGGTTGCCCAGGCAGTAGCGCGCGGTGTTCCGGAACTTGAGGTAATTCTGGCTCAGCTGCTTAAAGATCTCCTTGGAGCAGCGCACGTCCACATGATAGTCGGCAGAGCCGGCCCAGAGGCGCAGAAGATCGGCGCCGAACTCATTGACGATTTCGGAGGGATCCATGCCGTTGCCCAGGGATTTGTGCATGGCCTTGCCCTCTCCGTCCACGGTCCAGCCGTGGGTCAGGCATTCCTGATAGGGCGCGCCCTTGCCCAGGGCGCCCACCGCAACCAGCAGGGAGGATTGGAACCAGCCGCGATACTGATCGCCGCCCTCGATATACATGGTCGAAGGCCAGAAGCCCTGGTCCCGCTGCATGGCGGCAAAATGGGTGGAGCCGGAGTCAAACCAGCCGTCCAGGGTGTCGGTTTCTTTGGTGAAGTGCTTGCCACCGCAGTGAGGGCAGACAAAACCCTGGGGCAGGATATCCGCCGCTTCCCGGTCAAACCAGGCGTTGCTGCCTTCCTGCTCGAACATGGAGGCGACGGCTTCGATGCTCTCGGCAGTGCAGACAGGCTTGCCGCAGTCGTCGCAGTAAAACACCGGAATGGGAAGCCCCCAGCGCCGCTGGCGGGAAATGCACCAGTCGCTGCGCTCCCGGATCATGGCGCCCATGCGCTCTTTGCCCCAGGCGGGCAGCCAGCGCACCTGCTCACAAGCCTGGATGGCCTCGTCCTTAAAGGAATCCACCGAGCAGAACCACTGAGGCGTGGCGCGGAAAATGATGGGCTTCTTGCAGCGCCAGCAATGAGGGTAGCTGTGGACAATTTCTTCAGAGGCGAAGAGCATGCCGCTTTCCTTCATATCGGCCAAGATGACAGGGTTGGACTCCTCCGTGCTCAGCCCGGCGTATTTGCCGGCATAGTCGGTGTGGCGACCCTGGTCGTCTACCGGGACCACCATCTCCAGGCCGTAGCGCAGACAGGTGAGATAGTCGTCCGCGCCGAAGCCGGGCGCGGTGTGCACACAGCCGGTGCCGGAGTCCATGGTCACGTAGTCTGCCAGCATAAGCAGGGAGGTTTTGGGCAGGAAGGGATGATCCGCCAGCATATGCTCAAAGAAGGAGCCCTTGTGGGTCTCTACGATCTCATAGCTGTCAATGCCGCCGGCGCTCATAACGGATTTGACCAGCGTTTCTGCCATGATGTACATCTCGCCGGAAGGAACCCGGACGATGGCGTAGTCGTCTCCCGGGCTCAGGGTGATGCCCAGGTTGCCGGGCAGCGTCCAGGTGGTGGTGGTCCAGATCAGGAAAAAGAGCTTGCTTTTATCCAGATGGGAAAGCTGGCCCTTGTCGTCGTGTACGGGGAACTTCACGTAGGCGGTGGTACAGGGATCATCCTGGTATTCGATTTCCGCTTCGGCCAGGGCGGTCTCGTCATGGGCGCACCAGTAAACCGGCTTGAGGCCCTTGTAGATGTGACCGTTGAGATACATCTTGCCGAAAATCCGCACCTCATCGGCTTCAAAGCCCTTGTCCATGGTGCGATAGGGATGCTCCCAGTCGCCCACTACGCCCAGTCGCTTAAAGCCGGCCATCTGACGGTGAATATATTTCTCCGCATAGGCCTGGCAGGCAGAACGGAAGTCCGCCACGCTAAGAGTCTTATGGATGCGGCCCTGCTCTTTGATGATGGCGCTTTCAATGGGCATGCCGTGGTTGTCCCAGCCGGGGATATAGGGGACGTGATAGCCGCGCATCATATAGGAGCGGTTGATGAAATCCTTCAGGGCCTTGTTGAGGGCGTGGCCCATGTGAATATCGCCGTTGGAGAAGGGAGGGCCGTCGTGCAGATTGAACAGGGGCAGACCCTCGGACTTTTTCAGATGCTCGTTATACACGTCCAGCTCTTCCCAACGCTTGAGCATGTCCGGCTCCCGCTTGGGCAGGCCGGCGCGCATGGGAAAGTCGGTTTTTGGCAGATTTAAGGTGGCGTTGTAGTCTTTGGACATAATACAGAATCTCCAATTTCTATGAAAAGTTGGGGAAACGCGAGAAATATGGCAAAAAGAACCAAGAGAGAAAGGGCTCAAAATACCAAACAGCGGGGCGCGCGCAGCAGCGCTCGCCCCGTGATGTTAGCTAGGGAAAAGGCTCAAACGGTGAACGGCTGAGTGTTCCCGAACTGTTCGAGAACATCGTCCACAGATTCTTCCGCAGGGGCCAGATCGATATCGAAAGCGGGGTCGGGCTGTGCATTGGCCACGGTGCTCTCAATACGGCGAACGGCGTCCTCCACAAGATCGGCGCCCGGGGCGGCCGGAGCCGGGACCGGAACATCGGGAACCATATCCTTGCTGATGGCCTCCAGGTTTTGCAGCTGCTGACCGCACAGGGCGCGAATCTCCTCAAAGAACTTGGCCGTGGCAGCCTTGGCGCTGTCCAGACGGCGCTCCTGCCGAAGCGTCTCTTCCTCAATGGAGCCAACCTTGGCACGAACCTGTTCCTCGGCTTCAGCCAGCATGGCATCTGCGCGCAGGCGGGCGTCACTCTCAATCTGCACCGCCAGCTTCTGGGCGGACAGGATCGCCATATTCAGCGCCTCTTCGTTGGCGCGATACTCCTCGATCTTGTCCACAAGAACCTTCATTTTGCTCTTGAGAACGGCGTTCTCCTTCTGAGAGGCGGTAATATCGTCCGCCAGCTCCTCCAGAAAATCGTCCACAGAAGCCATGTCGTAGCCGTTGAGGCGGGACTTTTCAAAGGTCTTTTCGCGAATGTCCTGTGCGGTAATCATATCTTTATCCACCTTTCAAAGATTTCTGTGTATACGGAATTAAAAATATTGACCGTCGCTCTCAGGCTGATCTGCCTGGGCGCCGAGAATATCCACATTCTGGGGGGTGACAAAATAGGTTTTTGCGGAGATCGGCGTAATCTTTCCCTGCAGGGCAAAGGCGATGCCGGAGAGAAAGTCCAACAGGCGTCGGGCGTTTTCTGTGGGGATGCCCTCCAGGGTCATCACCACGGAACGGCCCTGGTTGAGCTGATTGACCAGATCGCCCGCTTCGTCAAAGGTCTTGGGATTGAAGAGGATCACCTGGGTTTCGGTGCCGCCGTACTCCACCACCCGCTCCCGATAGGACTTGGAGCGGCCGGCTTTCTTCGCGCCGCGATTGCCAAACAGGCCGCCGCCCTCGTTGGGGGCCTTGCCGGTCTTGCGCTTGTCGGCCTTGGCTTTGGCGGCCGGGGCTGCGGCGGGTTCGGAAGCAAAACTGTTTTCAAAATTTGCCTGCACGCTACCGGGCTGTGTAGACTGACTGGAGCCGAAGTCGTCATCCTCGCCGAAAAAATCGTCGTCCTCGTCGTAGGGCTGTGTAAGTTTTCTCAGTTCATCCATGAACCCCATGGTCAGGCCTCCAAGCTATAGTGTGCGGCAGGGAGCAGGAATTGTTTATCCGTTTTCCTTCCCGGTTGGGCGCGCACCAAAGATCGCCGTTCCGATGCGAACCAGGTTTGCGCCCCAGGCAATTGCCTCGGTAAAATCACCGGACATGCCCATGGACAAAAAATCCATAGATACATTATCGTATTTTTTTTCTCCATTGTCAACAAAAAGCTTTTCCATTCGACAAAAAAATGGGCGATTTTCTTCCGGAAAGGTGCAGATGGGAGGAATTGCCATTAAGCCGCGGACCCGAAGGCCCGGCAGAGAGGAAGCAAATTCCAAGGCCTGCGGGATCTCTTCCGGGGAAAAACCGGCTTTGGAAAGCTCTCCGCCCACGTTAACCTCCAGCAGCACGTCCTGCACCAGGCCTCGCTGGGCGGCGACGCGGGAGACCGTCGCCAGAAGCGGCAGACTGTCGGCTCCGTGAATCAGTGCCGCCAGGCCCACCACTTGTTTGACTTTGTTTTTCTGCAGATGACCGATGAAATGCAGCGGCGCGCCTGCATAGGCGCCCAGAGCCTGCTTCTCCAGCATTTCCTGCACTCGGTTTTCTCCGCAGACGTCCACGCCCGCGGCGATGGCCTCCCGGACGCGGTTCGCATCGTTCATTTTGGTAGCGGCCACCAGGAGGATGTCGGCAGGATCCCGTCCGGCCGCCGCGGCAGCGTCGGCGATGCGAGCCTTCACGGCCGCCACGTTTTCAGCGATACCCATAGTTTATCCCTCTTTTTCCCGTATCATAAGGGGCAGCGCCCCGGAAAGAACCAGGTCTGCCTGGCATTTGCGCAGGGAAAGACAGTCAGCACCGCCCTCTGTCAGGCGAAACAGCAGGGCGCGCTGCCCGTCCGCTGCGGGGCTGACCCACAGGAGCCGTGCAGGAAGCAGCCGTCGGATTTCGGCAAACTGCAGCCGGCAACGCCGTCCGGCGGGCAGAGAAAAGCCCTCGTCGGCCAGGGCGGCAAAATACCAGTCCTGCTCCAGCACCAGGCGTCCATAAGCGCCGGCTCGCTCCCGGGGCGCGCTGTCGAGCAGCGCTTGGAGCGCGGCGACCTCCAGCGTCTCCGCCTCCGGCGGCTCCAGATGCTCCCAACCGTCCCAGTCGGCAAAAAACACGGCGGAGGCTTCCGTACACACCGCCTTGCCACCGGCGGTGACGGCTACCTCGCCGCCCCTGGGCAAACGCTGCCCGCTCTCCGCCAGCTCACGCACCGGACGGCGGGCGCAGAGCAGCCGCTCCCGCCGGATGGCGATGCCCTGCAGCTGTAAAAGCGCCGGCGCCGCGGCGGGCTGTGCGTCCGGCTGCGGCAGCAGCACCAGGCGCCCATAGAGTGCGGCGCCGATCCAGGCGCAGACTGCAAGAAACAGCAATGCCGTGACGATGGGAAAAAAGGAGGAGCCGGCCCACTTATGTATTCGCATCCAGCTCCAGCACTTTGGGCGAAACTACGGTGGAAATGGCGTGTTTATAGATCAGCTGTTGTTTGCCGTCGGTGTCCAGCACCACGGTGAATCCGTCAAAGCCTCGGACAACGCCGCGCATTTGAAAGCCGTTCATCAAAAACAAGGTGACCTGAAGCCGATCCCGCCGGGCCTGGTTGAGGAAAAGATCCTGTAGCGATTGTGTTTTCTGCATGGTTGTATGACTCCTTCTATCTTGTAGTATATCTGCGGTGCAGATACACTATATGATAGCGCGGAGCGGTGGCGCTTTCCCGTCGAAAAAAGGCGGTCAGCGTGATTTAGTCAGAGAAGAAACGCCGGTGGATCTCGTCCAGCGCACGGTCAAAATCCGGCTCC
>CACZSJ010000176.1 GCA_902783825.1 Oscillospiraceae bacterium
CCCCGCGGAGTACAGATAATGCCCGAAGGATTCTTCACTCAATTCCGTCGCCGCGCCTGCAGCGTAGTCCCGGGCATAGCGGCTCGCGGCCCGGACAATCTCGTCCCGTCCGCCGTAATTGAGGCAGATGTTGGCCTGAAAGCCCTCATATCGTTCCGAGATCTGATCCGTCTGATCCACCAGAGCCCGCAGCTGCGGAGTCAGGGCTTCCACGTCGCCCAGGATCTTCATTTTGATATGATCCCGCTCCATGGTGTCGATGGCCTCCTGCAGATAACGTCCCAGTAGGCGCATGATGGATTTCACCTCATCCTCGGGCCGTTTCCAGTTCTCCGTGGAGAAGGCATAAACCGTCAGATAGTCTACCCCGATGTTCTTGCAATATGTGGCGATCTTGCGGAAGTTTTCCGCCCCCGCCGCGTGACCAGCCGTCCGGGGGAGGCCCCGCTTTTTGGCCCAGCGACCGTTGCCATCCAAAATAATGGCAATATGGCGGGGGATCCCGGGATTCTCCCGTTCCCCCGCCGGATTGCTTTTCTTGCTCCGACCCATTATATCTCCGTCAGCTCTTTTTCCTTCTTCTCGATGATCTTGTCGATGTCCTTGATATAATCATCCGTCAGCTTCTGGATGTCCTTCTCGGCGATCTTATAATCGTCCTCCGTCATCTCCGAGGCTTTCTGCTGCTTCTTGAATTTCTCGATGGCGTCCCGGCGGATGTTGCGAATCGCCACCTTGCTGTCCTCGCCGTACTTTTTGGTCTGCTTAACCAGCTCCTTGCGTCGCTCCTCCGTCAGCGGCGGGAAAACCAGGCGAATCATACGGCCGTCATTCTGCGGATTGATGCCCAGCTCCGAAGCCAAAATCGCCTTCTCGATGGACTTGAGCACAGAGCCGTCCCAGGGCTGAATCAGCAGAGAACGGGGATCCGGCGTGGCCACAGAGGCAAGCTGCTGGATGGGGGTAGGCACCCCGTAGTAGTCCACCTGGATTTGATCCAGGACCGCGGCATTGGCCCGGCCGGCGCGAATGGTGGCCAGCGTGGCGTTGAGCGCCTCGCAGGTCTTTTTCATTTTGTTCTCAAATTCCGGATAGTCAGACATGTTCTTACCTCCTGTATATTTTCAGTATTCTTGCTCTTTATCGAACCGTGGTGCCGATCTTCTCGCCGCAGAGGACCCGGCGAATGTTGTCCGGCTCCGCCAGCGCAAAGACGATCACAGGGATGCCGTTGTCCATGGCCAGGCTTGTCGCCGTGCTGTCCATCACCGCCAGGCGCCTCGCCAGCACTTCGTCATAGCTGATTTGATCGAATTTCACCGCTTCGGGATTGCTGCGAGGATCATCGCTGTATACGCCGTCGATGTTTTTGGCCAGCAAGATCGCGTCGGCCCCGATCTCCGCCGCCCGCAGCGCCGCAGCCGTATCGGTGGAAAAGAAGGGGTGCCCGGTACCGCAGGCAAACAGTACCACGCTTCCCTGCTCCAGATATTCGATGCTCCGGCGGGTATCGTAGCGTTCTCCCACGCCCTGAATGTCCACCGCCGTCATAATCCGCGCATCCGCGCCAAGTTGCCGGAACACGTCGCACACCGCCAGGCAGTTCATGGCCGTAGCCAGCATCCCCATTCGGTCAGCACTGACTCGCTCCACCTTCCCGGCGCCGTCCTTGACGCCGCGCCAGAAATTGCCGCCGCCGATCACAATGCCCACCTGGACGCCAAGCTCGGTGCAGGTTTTGACCGTTTCACAGACTTGGGACACGAAAGCGAAATCGAAGCCGGTATGCTTGTCCCCGGCCAGAGCCTCGCCGCTAATTTTGATCAGCACGCGTTTGTAAATCGTTTCCATGGGCATCCACTCCTTTGTTATATATCCAGTATCCCCAGAATCACAATGCCCACAACGACCAGAGAGATGCAGGCGTAGTGCTTTCCGGATAGTTTCTCCTTCAGGAAGATCCGGCTCCAGATCACCGAAGCCACACAGTAGGCAGAAATGATCGGCGCGGCAAAGGCCACATGCGCAGAATCCGCCAGGGCATAGATATAAAAGAATTGGCCCGCCGTCTCAAAGATGGCGCCGGTATATTTGGGCGCTTCCTGCCAAGGGAGCAGCTTCTGCTTCTTGATCCCCAGCACGTACACGGCGCACAGGGCGCCCATTGCCAGAAAGGTCAGCTCGTACGCCACATTGGCCGAGTCCTCATCCAGGATCTCCAGCACCTGACTGTCGGCAAAGGTGCCCAGCGCGTCCAGCAGACAGTAAATCACCGGAATCAGCAGGGCGATCCAGCTCTTTGCGTAGTGGTGATTGGAGGCATCCTGCCTTGCCCGGCGCAGCTCTTCATCCTCCCGGGATTCCACCACGCCCAAGGCCACCACGCCCACACACACCAGCGCCACCGCCACCAGCGCTACCGGCGGCAGATCCTCACTGATGCCGGCCGTGGCCAGCGTCAGCACCGCTACAATGGCGCCGGAGCTGTTGCAGATGGGGGACGAAATCGACAATTCGATATATCGCAGGCCCAAATAGCCTATGGCCATGGACAGAATGTACAGAAGAGAAACCGGCAGATAGGTCAAAAGGATGCTCCAGCTAATTTCAACCCCCTGGATAATCTCGTAGACGGCATGAAGACCCATCACCACGCCCACTGCCATCACCATTTTCAGGTGACTGTAGCGATCCGACGCGTCCTGACAGCCAATTTTGGAAAACAGATCGGAACCGCTCCAGCAAAGCAGGGCGATTACCGCAAACCAAAACCACACGAATACCTTTCCTCCTCTTCCGCTCGGAGCGGAGCTACTTCGCTCCATCGAGTGATTCTACCACAGCCTCGGTCTTTTGACAATTCCCAAATGACAAATTATGCAGTCGTCCCTGTCGTACAATACCTGCATGGACGTCATCTACATAGACGCGCTGTTCTTTCTCAACCTGCTGGCCGACTATCTGCTCTGTCTCAGCACAGGCCGAATCTGCGGTCTGGTGCTGCGAAGACGGCGCTATCTGGCAGCCGCGCTGCTGGGCGCCGCGTACGCCGTGGCTGTATATCTCCCGGGTCTTCGCGTTTTGGGCATCCCGCCCCTGCGGCTGAGCGCAGGGCTCTTGATGGGCTTGACCGCCTTTGGCGCGGAACGCAGCCCCTTGCGATGCACAGCGGTGCTTCTGGCCGTGTCCGCCGCTTACGGCGGAGCCCTCTGGGCCATTTCCCTGGCCGCAGGCGGCAGCGGCGGCTTCGTGACCCTTTCCAGCCGCCTCTTATTCCTCGCCTTCGCCCTGTGCTACGCCGCCCTGCGTCTGCTGTTTCGTTTCCGCGCCCGCCCGGCGGAGCGGCGCCTCCTCTCCGTCAGCGCCTTTCTCCTGGGACGGGAAGCACGCTTTACCGCTATGGCGGATACCGGCAATCTGCTGCTGGAACCCATGAGCGGCAAGCGGGTGCTGATCGCCTGTCCCCACGCCCTCTCTCCGCTGTTTCCCCAACAGCCCGAGCTTCTCCTGCAAGCGCCCACCGATCTGCTGGAGCAGGCTGCTCGGATCCCCGCGCTGGCCGGGCGCTTCCGTCTGCTTCCCTATCGCTCTCTGGGCGGCGAAGGTCTGCTCCCTGTTTTCCGTCCCGACCGCCTGACGGTGGACGGCCGCCCCTGCCCGGACCTGTTGATCGCCGTATCCCCACAGGCGGCCGGGGATGACTTTGAAGCCATTCTATGACACAGGAGGTTCTTTATGTTATGTAGGCCACAAGTCCTGTTTCTCCGCCATCAGATTCTCCGCATCCTGGGACTGAAGCCCCCGGAGCTTTTCTACATCGGCGGCAGCGATATCCTGCCCTCTCCGCTGGAAAAAGCCCAGGAAGAAGCTGCCGTGCTGGCCATGGAGCAGGGCGACTGCGAGGCCAGATCCCTGCTGATTGAGCACAATCTTCGCTTGGTGGTGTACATTTCCAAACGCTTTGAAAACACCGGTGTCAACATTGAAGATCTTATCTCCATCGGAACCATCGGACTCATCAAGGCCGTCAACACCTTCAAGGCAGGAAAAAACATCAAGCTGGCAACCTACGCATCCCGCTGCATCGAAAATGAAATTCTGATGCACTTGCGCAAAATCGGCTCCCAGAGAAGTGAGGTCAGCTTTGACGAGCCCCTTAATACAGATTGGGACGGCAACGAGCTCCTGCTCTCGGACATTCTGGGCACCGACGAGGATGAGGTCTCCCGTCCCTTGGAGGACGATGCGGATAAGCAAATCCTCATGGAGTCCATCGCCACCCTGGCGCCCAGGGAGCAGAACATCATCCGGCTGCGTTTCGGCCTTCCAGACGGCCGGGAATACACTCAAAAGGAAGTGGCCGAGATGCTGGGCATCTCCCAAAGCTATATCAGTCGTCTGGAAAAGCGAATTATTGAGCGCCTGCGTTGGGAAATGCTGCGCCGTTTTCAGGTGTAAGCCCCTTTAGCCGCAAAAAAGCAGAAGACGCCGTGTACGCGTCTTCTGCTTTCAGCTTCCTGTGACCAGATTCACTACCCAGGTGCGTTTTTTCACCAGGACGTATCCGATCATACATTTGATCAAATCCAGCAAATAAATCAACAGATACATGGGCAGGATGGGCATGGCGGTGAAGCGAGACAGGAAGAAGGCCACCGGAACGCTCAGCACCCATAAAAACAGACTGTCAAACACGAAGGTTATCAGCGTCTTGCCCCCGGAGCGCAGGGTAAAATAGCAGCTGCAGGTATACGCGTTGATCGGCAGCATCAGGGCGTTGATCAGGATCATTCTTGCCGCCAGATGCTTGACCAATCCCGTGGTGTTGTAAATTTGCGGCACCCATGTAGCCAGCAGCGCCATGCCTGCGCCCACAGCCGTGCACAAAGCCACCGAGAAGGCGATCAACTTCCGATCCTCATCCACGGCCCGCTCCAGCTCCCCGGCGCCCAAAAGCTGCCCCACCAGGATGGCCGTGGCATTGCCCATGGCCAAAAACGCGCAGAAAAACAAATTGGACACCGTGTTGGCGATATTCGCCGCGGAAACCACCTCCAG
Organism: Oscillospiraceae bacterium; assembly: GCA_902783825.1. Classification (GTDB taxonomy): domain Bacteria; phylum Bacillota; class Clostridia; order Oscillospirales; family Oscillospiraceae; genus Limivicinus. Next base: position 5,059 of record CACZSJ010000176.1, read on the forward strand.
GCCGCGCACCGAATAGCACTGCTCCAGAGCGGTCATGCCGCCGGCCCACATCAGCTCGTTGAACAGCAGCGGCGCGCCGGTACGCAAGACCCTTGTAGCCAGGCTTCGCGGCACTGTCAGACTGCGCAGCAAGCCCATGCTCCAGGCGCAGCGACGCTTGTTCCGGTATACCCAGAACAAAACAATCGCGCACTCCACCACACGGGACAGCACAGTAGCCACAGCCGCGCCTACCACGCCCAATGCCGGCGCTCCCAGCTTGCCGAAGATCAAGACATAGTTAAATATCAGGTTCACGCACACCGCAGCGACCCCCGCCTTCATAGGCAGCATCGTCTCTCCGGTTTCGCGCAAACTGCCGGCGTACACCTGGCATGCGGCAAAAGGCAGCATCTGCAGCAGCATAACCGCCAGATAGTCCTTCCCGTACGCCAAAGTCGCAGCCAGATCCAGATCCTCTTCCCCGGGATGGAGAAACAGCAGGATCAGCTTCTCTCCCCACAGCAGCAGCACGGTGCCGAAGACCGCCACCGTTGCCGCACCGATCCACAGTTTTGTGCGCACCGTTTGCCGCACGCCATCCAGATCGCTCTTTCCGTAATACTGGGCGGTAAATATTCCCGCCCCGGACAAGCCGCCGAAAATGCAGACGTTGAAGACAAAAAACAGTTGGTTAACAATGGCCACACCGGACATGGGCTCCGTCCCTACCTGGCCTACCATCACATTGTCCAGCAGATTGACAAAGTTTGTTATGACATTTTGAATCAAAATCGGGATCATAACCGCAAACAGCTTCCGATAGAAAGCCCGGTCTCCCACATAGTTGCGCAGCTGCATACTCCACCTCATTCAGCGTGCTATTGTACAGGATCCGCCGGCAAAAAGCAAGCCCGGTCGGATCCCGCACCGGCAATCATGCGCAGACGACAAAAGGCCCGGCGGAGCTTTTCCCTGCTCCGCCGGGTTCTTCCAGCTTCTTATACCGCTTCAGGGGTCAAAATCCATGGGATTAGGATCCATATAGTCGTCCGTTCTGGCATGCAGCTTCACTGTGCGCAGCGCCGCAACGAACATGCCCAGCACGAAGAGCACAAACACCAGTCCCAGCGCCTCCTCCTGCATGACGGCGATAAAGTCGTAAGCGCCATGCAGCAGTGTCGGCACCAGCAGCGCCATCCGCCGCGCCCGCCGCGCCTCTTCCGGCAGACCCGCCAGCTCACAACGCTTGGCTACCCCATACCAGGCGCCCATAAACACACCAAAGCAGGCATGTCCCGGAACGGCGGTCAACGCCCGGGCCACAGCCACGCCGAAGCCGTAGCTGAGGACATAGCTGATATTCTCCCACAAGGCAAAGCCCAGAGAGATAAACACCGCATACACCACGCCGTCGAACTGGCAGTTGAAGTGCGGGGATTTCCAGGTGCGCCACTTGAGCAACAGGTACTTGAAGCCCTCCTCAGACAGGGCCACAATCAGAAAATACATAATCAGGTTGTACGACAGGGTCTCATCCGGAAGAAACCAGGACAAAAGAATGTCGCCCACCTGCTCGGTAAAGGAGGCCATCGACGTAGAAGCCACCCCCAGGATCACCAGGCCAACCAAGAGATCCCTCGGTTCCTTTTCCAGGCGATCCGCCCGGTAGATTTTCATCATCAGAAAGATGGCAGGAATCACCGCCGCCGCGATCAGGATCAGTTCCATCCGGCTATTCCTCCTATTCCCGGCCCTTGAATCTCTCGGCCGTGTTTTCTATTCTTTCATATCCTGCTCGAAATTGCAAGAGTCAAGACAAAAAAAGTACCCGGAAAGCGGGGCAACTCCGCCTTCAAGGCATTCATTTTCCAAGTACTTGTTTTCAGCTCCCAGCCTCTGTATTTCTGCCCGAAGATCCTCTTCGGCCTCTGGCTTTCGCTTCTTTTGCGCTCCTCCTTTTGGCATATAACAACACCCCACTTGCTGGTGATATACCATACCGCCTAACAAATGGGGTGCTGTTCAAATTGCGTATGCTCGTTTTTTCACTTCAACCCTGCCAGCCAAATGTCCAAATCCGCTTTCGTTCCATGCCATTTCATGCACACTCGACTGGATTTCGGGCGCCTTGCTGCAAATCAGGCCGCGCGGAAGGTCAGATAGATGGTGATGTCGTAGGCCGGCATCACAAAGCTGGAGTTGGTGACGCTGATCCGCTCGGTGGAGGAGGTCTTGTAGACGATGATGTCGTTGACCCGGTATCCCTTGTCGGGAATGGCTACCACATTCACGGTCTCGCCAGCATTGGCGCTGTTGACCAGCTGCCCGTTGACCTGCAGATAAAACACGCCATTGGAAGAGGTGTGGACATTGAAAGATCCGGTCTGAGCCACCTCGCCGGCAGGCGCAGCGGCAGCAGGCGTCACAGTTGTGGCCGGGGCAGCCGCGGTCGCAGCGGCAGCGCCGGTGGCAGAGGCGCCGGCCTTCACCGGCAGATAAATGGTCTGGCCAACCTTAATGGCGCCCAGATTGTCAATCCCGCTCAAGGCCTTGATGGAGTCTGCGTTCTTGCCGTAGTCAATCCCGTACCGGCGGCAGAGATCTCCCACCGTGTCGCCGGCAACAACCTTGTGCGCAACGATCTGGGTGTAGGTGCCCGTAGAGGGAACCGCGGTGGCAGGCAACTTGATGGTGGTGCCAACCTTCACGTTGTTGTAATTGTTGATGCCGTTCATGGACTTGATCCGGTCGGAGTTGGCAGCGAAGTCAATCCCCAGCTGTTGGCAGACGGAATACACCGTCTCCCCCGCCTGCATCACATGATCCACCAGATAGTAGCTGACCGTATCGCCAGTAGTCGTGGCGGCGGCAGCAGTCGTGGCCGTGGTGGCAGTCGGAGCCGTGGTGGCAGCCGGAGCCGTCGTGGTAGCATTCGCAGCGGC
>CACZSJ010000177.1 GCA_902783825.1 Oscillospiraceae bacterium
GCTCATGTTCAAAAAGCAGGATGGCGAACCGCCGCAAAGCGTTTCGCCATCCTTTCGTTGTTACAGGGCGCGGATCTCGCAGGCGATGCCGCCGTTGTCAAAGACCTGCAGCAGCGCCCAGGTGGGGGTTCTCCCCTTGCCCGCCGTGCCGGGATTCAGGATTGTGACGCCGCCCAGCTCCTTATAAAGCGGCTCGTGGGTGTGGCCGAAGAGGGCCAGCTGCGCCCCCTCTTCCTGGGCGGCGTAGACCAGGGAATCGAGTCGGCCCCAGCGCACCTTATACAAATGCCCGTGGGTGAGAAAGGCTTTCACCGGCCCCAGGGACACCACCAGCCGCTCCGGCGCCAGCGAGGCCATGTCGCAGTTGCCGCAGACGCTGTAGAGGGGGATCTCCGGAAACTCCCGCAGGAGCACCTCCGTGTCCCGGTCATGGTCGCCCAGGTGGATGATGGCGTCCGGCCGGACGCGCCGAACCGTCTCCACCATCAGGGCAGTATTGCTGTGGGTGTCGGAAAAAACGGCAATTCTCATAGAACTTTCCTCATTTTACAATCATTTTTCCTCTTGCTGAATATACTGGAATGAAGGAAATAAGCAGGGCAAAGGAGGTCAAGATGCAGGATTTGGAACACTTGGGGCGCCAGCTGCAGCACAGCGGCAAGGCGGATGGCCTTCAAAAGCTGGCAGCCTCCCGGGAGGGCCAAAAGCTCCGCGGCATGCTGAACGGGAAGGCCGTGGAGCAGGCCATCCAAACCGGGGACGAGGAAGCCATGCGCAGCCTGCTCAGCCAGGTGCTCAGCACCCGGGAAGGCAGAGATCTGGCGCAGGCGATACAAAAGCTGATGCAGAGCTAAAACCGGCCGCACGGGAGGTGAGAGCATGAGCGACTGGGAGGAGCAAATCCACCGCATTCTCCAGGATCCCGGACAGATGAGCAAGCTCTCCCAGCTTGCCCAATCGCTGATGGGCGCAGACGCGCAGGCAGACAAGGAGCCAAGCGCGCCGCCGGATTTGCCGAATCTGTCCGGCCTGGGGGCGCTTTTGGGCCAGAGCGGCGCTCCGGACCCCGCCCTGCTGGGCCGGCTTGGCCGCCTGCTGCAAAATCCCCAGCTGCGAGACAATCGTCAGCAGGCGCTTTTGGAAGCCATGAAGCCCTATCTCTCCGAGAAGCGGCGCAGCAAGATGGATCGGGCCATGAAGCTGGCCCACATGGCAAAGCTGGCCCAGCTTGCCATGGGAGAGGCAGGAGGCAGAAACGATGTATAAACGCTATCAAGGAAATACCGGCCGGGTCATCCGGGTGGAGGATCATCACATCCCTCCGGAGCCGCCGGGCCCACCGCCACCACCGCCGCCGCGACATCCCGGTCGGCGGCTGCCCGGGCCGCCCAGGCCGCCCAGGCCCCGGCCCTTTCCCCCGCCACCGCCGCCGCGGCCTTGGCCTTGGCCCTTCCGGCTGGGAACAGAATTAGAGATGGAGGATCTGCTGTTGCTGCTGATCCTCTATCTTCTGTATCGGGAAAGTGGAGACAGCGAGTGGCTGATGATGATAGGCGCGATGTTTTTGCTCTAAAACACCGCGCCTATCCTTATTCTATGTCGGATCGCAGGCTTCCGCCCCGTCTTTCCCTTCTTCTGTCTTGCCTCCGCTATGCGCGGGTACATCCTTTTTCCGCGGGAACACAAAGCGCCAGACGGTAATGGAGATGCCAAAGCCCGCCACCAAGCACAGGATGCGCACCAGGACGCTGTCACCCGCCAGCAGCACAGCCAGCAGGCCAAGCAGGGCGGACACGCCGTAGAGCACCGCAACGGCCTGCTTCTGATCCATCCCCAGGTCGATCAGCCGATGGTGGAAATGCTTCCGGTCCGCATGGAAGGGGCTCTGCCCGTGGAGCAGCCGCCGAAAGAAGGCAAAGACCGTGTCCGCCAGCGGCACCGCCAGCGCCAGCAAGGGCACCAGGAAGGTGATGATGGCATGGAATTTGAACAGGCCCAGAATGGACACCGTGGACAGCACAAAGCCCAGGAACTGAGAGCCCACGTCGCCCATGAAGATCTTAGCAGGATTGAGATTGTAGGGCATAAAGCCGATACAGGCGCCGGTCAGCGCCGCCAGGATCACCGAAACCATCGGCTCCGACACGAACAGAGCCACCAGCAGCATGGTCAGCGCGCTGATGGTCGACACGCCCACAGCCAGCCCGTCCAGACCGTCGATCAGGTTCACCGCGTTGGTGCAGCCCACGATCCAGACAATGGTGATCGGAATGGCCAGCCAACCGATATCAATCATCTCGGTGGAAGACAAGGGATTGGAAATCACCTGGAACACCAGCCCACAACTGATGGCCACCAGGGCGGCGGCGATCTGGGCGGCCAGCTTGACCCAGGGATTCAGGGACACAATATCGTCCACAGCCCCCATAACGGCGATAATCAGAGCCCCCAGGAGAATCCCGGTAACCTGCCTGGACATGGTCACAAACAGCAGCAGGGAAATCACGAAGCCCAGGAAAATCGCCAGACCGCCCATACGGGGAACCGGATGATCGTGTACGCGCCGGCCGTCCTTGGGTACGTCGATGGCGCCCAGCCGCTCCGCAAAGGATTTCACCGGCGGGGTCAGCAGATAGGCGATCCCAAAGGCAACCAGGGCCGCAAGTAAAATTCTCACCCAAAGGCTGAGATTTGGAAGCATCAAAATTCACTCCCACACATTAGTATCGTAAGTATCGTAAACACAGACTCAGAAGGGCTTCTCCACAAAGCCCACGCGCTTGTAGACCTTGCGCAGCGTGCGCCGCGCTACCGCGCTGGCCCGCTGGGCGCCGTTGGTATACACCTGCTGCAGATAGGCCTTGTCCGCCAGCATCCGCTCGCTTTCCTCCCGGATGGGGCGCAGCGTCTCGATAACCGCCTCTCCCACCGCAGGCTTGAACGCACCGTAGCCCTTGCCGTCAAACTCCCGCTCGATCTCGGCAAAGCTTCTGCCCGTAACCGCGGAATAAATGCTCATCAGATTGGCCACGCCCGGTTTTTCCGCCGGCGCGTAGCGCACGCAGTTTTCCGTATCGGAATCCGTTACCGCACGCTTGAACTTCCGGGCAATGTCCTCGGGCTTGTCCAGGATGAACACGCAGCCCTGGGGATCGGACTTGGACATCTTGGCCGTGGGCGTTCCCAGGCTCATGATCCTGGCGCCCACCTGGGGAATATAAGGCTCCGGCACTTTGAAGGTGTCCCCGTAGAGATTGTTGAAGCGGATGGCCACATCCCGCGTCAGCTCGCAATGCTGCTTCTGATCCTCGCCCACCGGCACAAAGTCCGCCTGATAGAGCAGGATATCCGCCGCCATCAGCGCCGGATAGGTAAAGAGGCCGCCGTTGATGTTCTCTGCGTTCTTGTTGCTCTTGTCCTTGAATTGGGTCATCCGGCTCAGTTCCCCAAACATGGTATAGCAGTTGAGGATCCAGCCCAGCTCCGCGTGCTCATGCACATGGCTCTGGATGAACAGGGTGTTCTGCTCCGGATCCAGCCCGCAGGCGATGTACTGGGCCAGCTGAGAGACGGAGCGGCGGCGCAGCTCCGCCGGGTTCTGCCGCACCGTAATGCTGTGCAGATCCGCCATAAAATAGTAGCAATCAAACTCCTCCGCCAGCACCGACCAGTTCTTTACCGCGCCCAGATAGTTTCCCAGATGCAGATCGCCGGAGGGCTGGATACCGGAAAGCATGACTTTTTTCTTCGTTGTGATATTCTCCATTTTGTCAAACCTCAAAGCTGTATGCTATATTATAGACCACACATCTGCATATTCTACCAAAATAAGTTCATCTTGACAACAGGGAAAATGTAAAATAAACTAAAGACCCAGCCTTTATTACAATAGGGAGGATACAAAATGGACGATAAATGGTTTCAGGAGATGGAGCAGCGCATTCCTCGCGGACAGGTTCGCACCCGTTTTGCCCCCTCTCCCACCGGATATATGCACGTGGGCAATCTGCGCACCGCCCTGTACACCTGGCTGATCGCCCGTCACGAGCAGGGCACCTTTATCCTGCGCATTGAGGATACGGATCAGGGTCGCCTGGTAGACGGTGCGGTGGACGTTATTTACAAGACTCTGGCCCAGTGCGGTCTGGATCACGACGAGGGTCCGGATCTTGGCGGTCCCGTGGGGCCTTATATTCAGACTGAGCGCCGCCCTTTCTATGGCAAGTACGCCCAGCTCCTGGTGGAGCGGGGACATGCCTACCGCTGCTTCTGTGAAAAGGCGGAGAGCGAGGAGGACAGCGGCGATTTCAGCCGGGGCGACGACCCCTGCCGCGATCTGGATGAGGCGGAAGCCCGGCGCCGGGCGGAGGCGGGCGAGCCCTATGTGATCCGCCAGCGGATCCCCCACCAGGGAAGCACCACCTTCCATGACGAAATCTTCGGAGACATCACCGTAGAAAACAGCAGCCTGGACGATCAGGTGCTGATGAAGCGGGACGGCCTGCCCACCTATAATTTTGCCAACGTGATCGACGACCACCTCATGGGGATCACCCACGTGGTCCGGGGCAGCGAGTATCTCTCCAGCGCCCCCAAATACAATCTGCTGTATGAAGGCTTCGGCTGGGAGATCCCCAAATACGTACACTGCTCTCCGGTCATGCGCGACGCCCACAACAAGATGTCCAAGCGCCACGGAGATCCCTCTTACGAGGATCTGATCGCCCAGGGTTATCTCACCGAGGCGGTGCTCAACTACGTGGCCCTGCTGGGCTGGAGCCCGGGAGGCGAACAGGAGATCTTTTCGCTGGAGCAGCTGCGGGA
>CACZSJ010000178.1 GCA_902783825.1 Oscillospiraceae bacterium
TGACCGCGCGGCCGGTAAGGGTCTGCTGCACAAGAACAATGCAGCCCACAAGAAGTCCGCGATGGCGAACAAGCTCAACGAGATGGCATAATTTGCATCATCTGCAACGAGAACGGGACGCTCCTTCGAGCGTCCCGCTGCGTTTTTCTCCGTCAGATAGCGCGGGAGCGCTTGACGGAAAACCCGCTTGCCGCTATACTATGGAGCAGCACGAGACGTGCAAAGGAGCGGAAGCATGGACAGAAAACTGCTGCTCATTGTCAACCCCGCCGCAGGCCGCGGCGGCTACAAAAACAATTTGGGAGAGGCGCTGCTTACGCTGGACCGAGGCGGCTGCCGCAGCACGCTGTTTTTTACGGCGGGTCGGGGCGAAGCCACGCGCATTGCCGCGCAGCAGGCCGCCGCATATGATGCCGTAGCCTGTGTGGGCGGAGACGGGACCCTCAGCGAGGTGATCTCCGGCCTGATGGAGTTGCCCGCGCCGCCGCCTTTGGGCTATTTTCCCATGGGGACAGCCAATGATGTGGCGACAACGCTGGGCTTGCCGAAGAACGATCTGGTCGGGGCGGCCAGGCGACTGCTGGGTGGGCAGCCCCACCCCTTTGATGTGGGCGGTTTCGGCGAAGAAGGCTATTTTGCCTATATCGCGGCCTTCGGCGCGTTTACCGAGGTCAGCTATACCACGCCGCAGAATCAGAAAAAGGCCTTGGGACATCTGGCCTACGTTTTGCAGGGGGCCGCTCAGCTGCCGTATCTGGAAAGCTACAAGGCCCGGGTGGAATACGACGGCGGCTCCTTCGAGGGCAATCTGCTCTACGGAAGCCTGTCCAACTCCACCTCCGTGGCGGGGATGCTCCATTTTAAGGAAGAGCTGGTCGGTCTGGGCGACGGGATGTCCGAGCTGGTGCTGGTGAAGGATCCCGGCAGCGTGGAAGGCTTCGGCGACCTTGTGGCCAGTGTGCTGTCTCAGCGCTATGACAGCGAGCATTTATTGATTCTGCATACCCAAAAGGCCCGGTTTCTGTTCGAAAAGCCCGTGGCCTGGACCCGGGACGGAGAGGAAGGCGGACGGCATCAGGAGCTGACGCTCTGCAATTGCGCCGCGCCGATTCAGTTTATCTTTTGATTCCGGACAAAACGAGCCCTTTCGCGGGGCTTCTCTTTGCCGGATGCGTAGGATTATAGTGGAGGAGAGAGGCGTCCGGCCGCGGGAAGCGCCAAAGGCGCCAAAAGCCCTTCATCAGAAAGGAACGAAAATCTATGAAGCGCCAGAGAATCTCAGAAATTTACGCGGATGCGCTGCCTTTTGGCGGGCAGGAGCTCACCGTGTGCGGCTGGGTCCGCACCGTGCGGGACATGAAGAACTTCGGCTTTATCGAGCTTAACGACGGCAGCTGCTTCAAATCGCTGCAGGTGGTGTTTGAGCGCGAGGGTCTTGCTAACTATGAAGAGATTGCCCATCAAAACGTGGGTGCGGCGCTGATTGTCCGGGGAATCCTGGTGCTGACGCCGGAGGCCAAGCAGCCCTTTGAGCTGAAGGCCAGCGAGATCCGAGTGGAAGGGAGTTCTTCTCCGGACTATCCTTTGCAGAAGAAGCGCCACAGCGTGGAATTTCTGCGAACCATTCAGCATTTGCGGCCCCGCACCAATCTGTTTTCCGCTACCTTCCGGGTGCGCAGCGTGGCGGCGGCGGCGGTGCACGAGTTTTTCCAGAGCCGAGGCTTCGTATATGTACACACGCCCATCATCACCGGCTCGGATGCGGAGGGCGCCGGACAGATGTTCCGGGTGACCACGCTGGATTTGAACCATTTGCCGCTCAACGAGGACGGCACTGTGGACAACAGCAAGGACTTCTTCGGAAAGGCCACGAACCTGACGGTCTCCGGCCAGCTCAACGCGGAGAACTTTGCCATGGCCTTTGGTGACGTGTATACCTTTGGCCCCACCTTCCGGGCAGAGGTTTCCTATACCCAGCGCCACGCGGCGGAGTTCTGGATGATCGAGCCGGAGATGGCCTTTGCGGATATCCATGACTATATGGATACGGCGGAAGCCATGGTGAAGTATATCATCAACACCGTGCTGGAGCGCTGCCCCCAGGAGATGGACTTCTTCAACGCCTTTGTGGACAAGGGGCTGCTGGATCGGCTGCACAATGTGGTTTCCAACGAGTTTGGCCGCGTCAGCTACACCGAGGCGGTGGAAATTCTCCAAAAAAGCGGAAAGAAGTTCGACTATCCGGTGCAGTGGGGCATTGACCTGCAGACCGAGCACGAGCGCTATCTGACGGAAGAGGTGTTCCGCAAGCCCATTTTTGTCACCGATTACCCCAAGGAAATCAAAGCCTTCTATATGCGCCTCAACGATGACGGGAAAACCGTCGCCGCGGCGGATTGCCTGGTTCCCGGGATTGGAGAGATTATCGGCGGCAGCCAACGCGAGGAACGGCTGGAGGTGCTTACCGCGCGGATGCGGGAGCTGGGCCTGCGAGAAGAAGATTATTGGTGGTATCTGGATCTGCGCCGCTACGGCAGCTGCCGGCATGCGGGGTACGGCCTGGGCTTTGAGCGGCTGGTCATGTATCTGACCGGCGTCAGCAACATCCGGGACGTGGAGCTGCACCCCAGGACCACCGGCAACGCGGACTTTTGAGAAAGCGCGGGCGGTCGGGCGGCCGCCCGCTTTCCATACGCAGAGACACAGAGGAGAAAACGATGAAAACAATACGCATTCTTTTTCTGCTTCTGCTGCTGACCGGACTTGCCGCATTGGGCGTGATCGGCGGCCGCTATGTTCGGGACAAAGCCGCGCTGGAGCGGATTCCGGCGCTGCAGCGGGCGGACTTTTCCGTTCTGAAGCCCGCGGCTGCCCCAAATCCGGAAACGGAGCTGGGCCAGGCGCTGTACCAAGCCCGTATGGCGGTCTGGCAATGGGAGGAAACGGGGGAAGCCCGCTATGACGGCGGCCCCGCGGACCGGAGTGCCGAGCAGGTACTGACGGTCTGCACGTTGAATGTGGATGCGCTGACGGCCGGACTGGCGGAGGAGATGCAGACGACGCTGTCCGCGCAGGCACAGGCGGCGCTGCGCTCGGATGAGGTATATGACGGAGACGGGCATTTCCGAGAGGAGCTGTGCCGGGAGGCCTTTGTTCAGGCGCTGACCGCAAGACTGGCCCAGGCGGAGCTTTTTGAGCAACGCCGGAGCGAAACGCTGAGCCTGGACTGGCGGCCGGAGAAGGCGACGTGGGAGGCTCGGGAGGATGAGGCCCTCCGCCGGCTGCGTTCCCTGCGGGAAGAGCAGGAGCGGGATCCGGACGCGGAGGCGGAGCAGCTGTATCAGGGTGCGGCGGCTGCGCTGCAGCCGGTGTGGAAAAGCTATGAACCGCTGGAGGAGACCGCCACCAGCGGCCCTGCGCCGAACCCCGCCTTTTTTGGCGAAACGCAGGATCCCGCGGAGCTGGCGGCGCTGTTGGACTGCATCACGGCGAAGCGGCTGATCAAGGGGCAGACCCTGGTTTGGAATCCGGAGCTGGCCCTGTTTCCCGGCAGCAGCCTGCGCTATTATCTGGACGACACCATCCTTGTCATTGTCTGGCAGGAGGTAGAAGCGCAGGCGGTGGGAACCTTTGCGGAGGTGTTTGTTGCGGACGGCTCCCAGCTGCGGCGGAAAATTTCCGGGGACGAGCTGTTTAGCTTCGCCTTTGAGACCACGTCCGAGTTTTGCCAGAATACCAACGCCGTGCTGGCGGTAGGCGGAGATTTTTATCACCATGCCAGAGAGTGCGGTATCTGCGTCTATCAGCGGCAAATCTGCCGCTTCGACCCCAAGACCTGCGACACCTGCTACATTACCACAGAGGGCGATCTTCTGTTCTCTTACCGGGACCAGTTTGAAACCCGAGAACAGGCGGCGCGTTTTCTGGAGGAAAATGACGTGCTGTTTTCCGTGGCCTTCGGGCCCGTGCTCATCGACGACGGTGTGGATGTAACGCCGGAGCGCTATCCCTGGGGGGAAATTGATGATACTTATGCCCGCAGCGCCCTGGGCCTTTTGGGAGAGCATCACTATCTGACCATGAACATCAACTGCGGCTCCCCTGGCAGCGAATACTACTATCTGGCCACACTGCGGCAGGCGGCGGACGCCATGCTCGCACGTGGCTGCGTGAAGGCCTATACCCTGGACGGCGGGCAGACGGCCACCACAGCATTCCGGGGAGAGCTAATCAATCCTGTGCAGTTTGGCAAGGAGAAGCCCATCAGCGATGTGATCTATTTTGCCACAGCGGTGCCCGAAGGGAAATAAACCTCCGGTAGGGAACGCAAAAAAAGATAACGGCAGCACCGTCGGTTCCGAACAAACGGAACCGGCGGTGCTGCTTGTTTGGCTTACAGGGTTTTCTTTTGCCGCGCTACTATATATATAGAGGGGATCAGAACGAAAGCCACGCTGAAATTGAGCAGAGGAATCAGGCGGGAGGACCAAAGATGCAGGCTGGCTCCATCCGGCGCCAGCAGCAAACTCAGGAGAATGAGCGTCAAGGCGCACAGGGGAATGATCCAACGACCGCGGTGCAAATCCCAGCGCCGCTCTCCCCGATGCTCCGGCGCCATGCCCAGAGCAAGGCGAAGACAATATTGCGCCGTGTACAGGAGAAAGGAGCAGAGCAAAAAATCGGGAAACACCCAAAAGGTGACCACCAGGGCCTCTGCTCGTTCCAGGCTTCGGAAAAAGATCAGATTGCGCACCAGGGCGAAAAAGGGCTGACTCAAACGCTCGCAAAGCTCTGCACCCAGACAGCCGATGACGGCCGCGCTCAACAGGGTCAGGAGCAGGATGGTCCGCAGCAGCCAGGCAAGAACCAGGCGAGGCGCTTCCTGGCCCCGGGGTACCTCGTTTAGCAGAAAGCAGGCGCCGTACAAGGGGAGAACCAGCGCGTCCAGGGCGGGCAGCGCGCCCCGGGCCAGAGGGCCTGCGTCATAGATCGTCAAAGGCAGCAGATTCGTCCGATCCACGGACAGCAGAGAAAAGAACAGAACGACCAGAAAAACCAATGCCAGCAGAGGCAAAACCATTCTGGCCGTCCGCAGCAGCGTCCTGGCCGGGCCCAGGGCGCCGAGCAGAGCCAGCAGGCCCAAGGTGACGGAGAACACGGCCGGCTGGCTGTGGGGGAAAATCGTAACCACGTAGCGATCTGCCCCGGAACGCAGGATAAAGCCGCCATAGAGCAGCAGCCAGGCGCTCAGCAAAAACAGCATGCCCTTTCCCAGGCGACCGCCCAACCCACGCAGGGTCAGCTCCGCAAGGCCCTCGCCTTCCCGGCGAAGAGACATGAAGCGGGAGAGAAAGCGGAGATATAAAAGACAAAGGGGCAGCGCAACCAGCACGGACAGCCAGGCCGCCCGCCCGGCGGTAGAGGCTGATGCGGCCGGAATCAGGCGCAGGGCCGGAACCAGAAGCAGCAACGTGCATAGGGAAAGCAGCTGGCGTAGAGGATAACGGTCGTTTGCAGGCATGGCGACGCCTCCTATTCCATATCGTGACTGTGGCTCAGCTCGCCCTGTACGGCGATGCTCAGCTCCAGAGAAGGCAGCAGCGGACCCAGAGGCTGACCCAGCCGCCGATATTCCAGAGGAGAAGCCTGTTCAATCCGGTCGCCCAGACCCAGAAAATCCGCCTCCAGCTGCCGGGACAACCAAAGCACCGCTCCCAATTGTTCGGAGATGGCGGCCTCCAGCTGACCGGTCAGGTAGTCTGCGCTCTCCACAGAAGAAAGGGCGTGACTGCCGGCCTCCAGCAGTGAGGCACTGACGGTGGCGTAAATTTCAAGGCCGCGGAGGGTGCCGTCCGGATTCCAAAGCGGATACAGCCGGGTGCCGCCTCGGTTGATTTCCAAAGTCACCGGGGACCCGAAGCGATCCCGGATCACCAGACTGCGGATGCCGACTGTGTTGGTCAAAAAGCTGACGCCCAGAGAGGTCTCCCGACCGATGAATTCACAGAGCTTTCCGTCTTTGATTACAGCATAGGCGCCCTCCGCCGCCGCAGATTTGTATGCAGTAGCCTGCTGAGCGCCCGCGGCGGCGTCTCCGCCGGAGAGTTCCGCAGCATTTGTGTAGGGCAGCGCACAGATCAGTGCGCTGCCGTTTCGCGCGCAGCTGCGCAGCACCTCCGCGGCGGTAAAGACATGGCCGCCCAGCTGGGAGTTCAGCTTGGTGTGTGCCGCCTGCAGCACCTCCGATGCGCCCTTTTCGCCGTTGCCCACGGCGGTCAGAACCTCCCGCGCGTCCGCGCCCTGCAAAATGAACAAGGGCATATCCAAGCGCGCGTCAGGGGAGCGGCAAATATAAGAGAGAAAGGAGTCGATGCCCTGTCGGGCGGCGGCCTCTCCAACAAGGATGTGCTTCAAATGCCCGGTAAACAGATCTTCTTCTACGGCGTGAAGGCGGGCGGATTCGATGGCGGCGGAGACCGATTCTCCGGTGCCGCTGAAGCACAGGGGGGTGGAGCCGCTTTTGTCCGCGGCGGCGGACAGGGTAACGGCGATGCCGCCGGGAACGCGATCCAGCCCCAGGGTTTGCATGACGCACAGCTGCTCAATTTCCCGGTAGTTGGAGTAAAGAGAGCCGCAGCCGCTGAGCAAAGCGGCGACTGTCAGGCTGATCACAAGGAGCGAAATTGTTTTTTTCATGCTTGCCGCCTCTTGTCCGGCGTCCGCAGCAGCGGATCGCGAAATTTATCCAGAGATTTGGGAATACGCACCAGAAGGCGAAAGACGCCCAGAGGCTGCCCATCGCTGAGGGGCGCGGTGTAGTTGAGGCCGAAGCTGTTCATGTCGCTCAGATGGAGCAGCAGCAAACAGCAGCCCACGCCTACGCCAAAAAGACCTCCCAATATGGCGGCCAGCAGCAAGCCCAGCCGGGTGAGCCGTACGGCAAAGCCCAGATCTTGACTGGGCAGGGTATAGCAGGCAATGCCGGAAATGGCCACCACGATGATGGCAATGGGAGAGACGACCCGCGCTTCCACCGCGGCCTGGCCCACGATCAGCGCCCCGATGATGGACACCGTATCGCCGATGGGATTTGGCAGCCGAAGACCGGCCTCCTGCAAAAGACTGAAGGCGGCCAGCATGCTGAGGACCTCCAAAGCGGTAGAAAAGGGCACGTACTGCTCCGCTTCGACAATGGACAACAGCAGCCGCGTGGGAATCATCTCCTGATGATACATGGCTACCGCCACATAAAAGGCCGGCAGCAGCGCACTGAGGGCGAGGGCCAGATAGCGCAGCAGGGTCAGCAGAGTGGCAACGGTAAAATGCATGCTGCTGTCGCCGGTGACTTTCATGAACTCTGCGTAGGTCACCGGCAGAATCAGGCCCACCGGCAGTCCGTCGATCAGCAGGCCGACCCGGCCGTCCAGCAGATGCATGGCAAAGCGGTCGGGGCGCTCGGTGTGGAGCAGTTGTGGATGCGGAGACAAGGGCGCGTCTACAATAGACTCTTCCAAAATCCCGACGGACAGCAGTGCGTCTACGTCCAGCGCATTGAGTCGCCGGATCAGCTCCGTTACCACATCCGGCGCCGCCAGCCCTTCCACGAACATGACGGAGACCCGGGTGTTGCTTCGACGGCCCACGGTGCACTCCGCCAGCTTCAGGCGAGGCGTGCAGATTCGGCGGCGAACCAGGGCCGTGTTGATCCGCAGGGTCTCCACAAAGGAATCCTTTGCGCCTTTCAGAGATTTTTCCAGGGTGGGCTCCGAAATGGCGCGGCACTCATCGCTACGCAGTTCAAAGGTCAGGGCCGCGTGAGAGGCGGAAAACAAGATGGCGCAGTGGCCGTGCGTTAGATCCGCAATCAGGCTGTCCATGTCCCGGCGCAGGTGCACGGAGTATCGATACACCGCGCCCTGAAGAATCCGTTCCATGCAGGCCTCTTCGCTGTCCACGCCGCCTGCCCGGGCGGCCTGGGTCAGGGGGCGCAGCACCGCGTCCGTCACGTCACGGCCGGAAACCAGGCCGTCCAGCCAGCAGACCAGCAGGGACAGACGGCCGTCCAGGCCGTAATCGATCCGGCGGGTTTCAAAGTCGCTGCAGGCGGTAAAAAGCGTAGAAAGATACGAACCGGAAATGGCGGACGGATATTCCGGCGTCCTCCGGGGGTGGGGAGGCGAAAGTTTTTGATGATGATGCATATCCATATGGGGTAGTATTTCCCAAAGAAAACGCAATATTTAGTGGGTGTGCGAAAAGAGAAAAAAGAATGTTGTTTTTCTGCAAAAAAGTAGTTGACAGGGGCAAAAAAGGGTGCTATATTAGCCAGGCTCCTGCAGAAAGACGGACTTTGCCACGCGGGAAGGTTCAAAATAAATTTTTCAAAAATCGAAAAATTTTTCTTGACAGCAGGAAAAGCGCATGTTATTATAATCGAGCTGTCGCCTTTTAGGGAGGCAGCGAGAGCGTGCACCTTGAAAATTGAACAATGCAAGAACAGCTTATGCAA
>CACZSJ010000179.1 GCA_902783825.1 Oscillospiraceae bacterium
AAGGCGACGATCCGGCAGCTGAGCCGGGAGGCGGGGCTGTTTACCTGGGACAAGCCGGCCTATGCCTGTCTGGCTACCCGGGTGCACAGCGGAGAAGAGATCACGGAAGCGCTGCTGCAGCGGATCGAGGCGGCGGAGCTGGTCCTGTTTCAACGGGGCTACTGGGATTTTCGGGTGCGCTGCTCCCAGGGCAGGGCGCGTCTGGAATTGACCGAGGAGCAGCTTCCCCGAGCGCAGGCGGAACGGCAGCAGCTGGCGGCGCTGCTGTCCGACTGGTTCGATCAGATGGAAATTGACCCGAAGGGGAGGGCAAAAAGCCCATGAAGACTTTGTATTTTGATTGCAGCATGGGCGCTGCCGGCGATATGCTGATGGCGGCGCTGCTGGAGCTGCATCCGGAGCGGGAAGGCTTTTTGACCCGGCTCAACGGCGCCCTGCCGGAGCGGGTTTGCGTCACGGCGCTTCCCACCGGGAAGGGCGGGATTTGCGGAACACAGATCCACGTGCGGATAGACGGGCACGAGGAAGAGCAGCCGGGGCCGCACCATGCCCACGGACACACCGATATTCAGGAGATTTACCGGAGGATCGACTCTCTGCCGGTGTCCGACGCGGTGCGGCAGCACACCCGGGAAATCTACCGGAGCATTGCCGCCGCCGAGAGCCAGGTGCACGGCCGGCCGGTGGAGAACATCCATCTGCATGAGCTGGGCAGCCTGGACGCGCTGGCGGATATTCTGGGCGTATGCATGCTGATGGAAGAGCTGGCGCCGGAGCGGGTGCTGGCTTCGCCGGTGCACGTGGGCGGCGGGATGCTGCGTTGCGCCCATGGGATTTTGCCCGTGCCGGCGCCTGCTACGGAACTGCTGCTGAGGGGAATTCCCATGTACGGCAGCAACATGCAGGGGGAGCTGTGCACGCCCACGGGCGCGGCCCTGCTGGCGCATTTCGTGGAGAGCTTCGGCCCCATGCCCGTTCTGCGGGTGGAAAAAAGCGGCTATGGCATGGGAAGCAAGGACTATGAGACCGCCAACGCCCTGCGAGTTCTCCTGGGAGAGAGCGAAGCGAAACAGGAGCGGGTGCTGGAGCTGGTGTGCAATCTGGACGATATGACCCCGGAGGCGCTGGGCTTTGTCCAGGAGGAGCTGATGGCCCAGGGCGCCCTGGACGTGTATACCACCGGAATCGGCATGAAGAAGAGCAGGCCAGGAATTATGTTGACGTGCATGTGCCGTGAGGAGCAGCGAGAGCAGATGCTGCGCTGCCTGTTTCGCCATACCACCACGCTGGGTGTGCGGGAATACCTCTGCCGACGCTACACCCTGCAGCGGAGCGAACGCCAGGCGGATACCCCCTGCGGGCCCGTGCGGGTCAAGCGGGCACAGGGCTGGGGCGTATGTCGGGAGAAGGCGGAATATGAGGATCTGAGCCGCATCGCCCGCGACCAGGGAATCAGCCTGAAAGAGGCGGAGGCCTTGCTGCGTGAAGGATAAGCAAATCAAAAAGCCCGGGAGCGCACCTGCTGTGCGCTCCCGGACTCTTTGTGGGAACGATCAAGTCGCCTTATTCACAGAATCAATAAAGCGCAGGAAAGCGGCCTGTCCGGCCTCGTCCCGTTTGAAGACGCCGGCGTCCTCCAACACGCGCAGGAAAACCGCACCCACCTCTTCCTGGAGAATCGCCTGGGCGTTTTCTGCCCGGAAGCTATGCCGCCGGAGAATATCCTCCGCCCAGTCGGCGTGGGGGGCCAGGCGTTCCACGGCGCGCAGATCCTCGCCCTTAAGCATGGCCTCGCGCAGCAGAGAAAGCTCCTCCTTCAGCCGGGAAGGCAGGACGGCCAGCCCCATTACCTCGATCAGGCCGATGTTTTCCTTTTTGATGTGGTGCAGCTGAGGGTGGGGATGGAAGAGCCCCAAAGGATACGCCTCGGTGGTTCGGTTGTTGCGCAGTACAAGATCCAGCTGGTACTGTTCACCCCGACGGCGGGCGATGGGGGTGATGGTGTTGTGGGGCGTACCGCGGCTTTCCGCCAGAATCTGGACGCTTTCATCGCTGTACGTCCGCCAGCAACCCAGAATCTTGTCCGCCAGATCGGCCAAACGCTCCCGATCCGAAGCGGTGAGGCGAATGACGGACATGGGCCAGCGCAGAATGGCGGCCTCCACCTCCGGGTAGCCGCGGAAAGCCAGCGCCGTTTCCGCGGGGGCCTTGGCCATGGCGAATTCATAGCGTCCGCCCTGAAAATGATCATGACTGAGAATCGAACCGCCCACAATGGGCAGGTCCGCGTTGGAGCCTACAAAATAGTGCGGGAACTGGGAAACAAAGTCAAAGAGCTTGCAGAAGGTGCTGCGGTCGATGCGCATGGGCACGTGGCAGGCGTTGAAGACGATGCAGTGCTCGTTGTAATACACGTAGGGGGAATACTGCCAGTACCAGGGACTGCCGGCGATGGTCACAGGCAGGATCCGGTGGTTTTGCCGGGCCGGATGGTGCAGGTTCCCCGCGTAGCCCTCGTTTTCGGCGCAGAGCTGGCACCGGGGATAGCCCGCCTGGGGCGCCAAACGCGCCGCGGCGATGGCTCGGGGATCCTTCTCCGGCTTGGAGAGATTGATGGTGATATCCAGCTCACCGTAGGCGCAGGGATAGCGCCACTTCAAATCTTTGGCGATCCGATCCCGGCGAATGTAGTTGGTGTCGCAGCTGAAGCGGTAATACCAGTCCGTGGCGGCCTCGGGGCGCTCTCGGTACAGGGCCTGGAACTGCTGGCGGACCTGGTGCGGCCAGGGCGTCAGCGCGCCCATTAGCGCGGTATCAAACAGATCTCTGGCAGTGATATTGTCGTCTATGAGGCCTCGGGTCACCGCCTGATCGGTCAGCGCCTCCAGAAGTCGATCCAGCGGCATCGGCGGCAAGTCGGGGCCCTCCGGCGCCTCATCCAGCCGCAGGATTTCCAGCAGCCGATTGAAGGCATAGAGCTCGTCCCCCGGCTGGAGCAGACCCTTTTCCAGCGCGTAGTCGATCAAAGTGTCAAAATAGGCTTTCATAGCTCCTCCAACAGAATCCCGCCCTCGGGGCGGATGTTCAGAACGTGACAGCTGCCCGGACCCAGGCAGCGCTCTATTCCCAGACAAAAGGCGTCCAGCATGTCCAGGGGAACAAAGGCCTGGATGGTTCCGGCAAAGCCGCCACCTTGGACTCGGAAAGCGCCCCGCCCGTCCAGGAGGGTTTCCGCCAGCGCCAGCGCCACGGCCAGCTCCTGATGCGCCACAGCCCCGGCGGGGATCACATTTTGCAGATACATCCAGGAAGAGCGGCCGGAAGCAGCGCACAGCTCCAGAAAGCGGGGAAAGTCTCCCGCCTGCAGTGCCTCCACCTCCTGGACGACGCGGCGATTCTCCTGAAAAACGTGGATGGCGCGCAGAAGGGCCCGATCCCCAACGGCGGCACGGATTTCCGGAAGACGGCGATAGAAAGCGGCTTCATCCACCTGGCGCAGATGGGTCTGGCCGAAAAGACGGGAGACGGCGGCCAATTCCTCCGGGATGGCGGCGTACTCGGCGGTCAGATCTGCGTGGTCGGCGCCGCTGTCGATGATGCACAGGGCGTAACCGAAGGCGGCCAGATCCAGGTCCAGATGCTCCACTGCTGGGTGGTTTTCGTGGGCGAAGTCGATGCTGACGACGCCGCCGATGGCGCAGGCGGCCTGATCCATCAGCCCGCAGGGCTTGCCAAAATAGCGGTTTTCCGCGTATTGCCCCAGTTGGGCGATTTCCAGCGGCGTCATGCCGCAGCCGGAGAGATGGTTGGCGATGGTGCCGATGAGCACCTCAAAGGCCGCGGAGGAAGACAGACCGCTGCCCGGGAGTACCCGGGAGCTGACGTAAGCGTCGAAGCCGACAAGCTCGCCGCCCCGCTGCCGGATCCCGGCCAGAATCCCGCGTACCAACGCCGCGGTGCTGCCGGCTTCCTCCGGATGGACCTCCAAATCGTCCAAAGAAATCCGACAGAGGGGATAGCCCTCGCTGCACACTTGCACCAGCCTGTCCTCGCTGCGCGCCACGGCGGCGGTGCTGTCCAGACTGACCGCGGCGGCCAAAACCCTGCCAAGCTGATGGTCGGTATGATTGCCGCCCAGCTCCGTGCGGCCGGGGGCGGAAAAAATATAGGAAGCGGGTCTGTGAAAGATCCCGGCAAAGCGCTGTTTCAGATCCTGAGACATAAGCATCCTCCCTGGCAAAAAAGGCTTTTGCAAAGCCGACATACTATACTGTTACTATAGCATTGTTTTCTTGGACGGTCAACCGGAAAGCCTCCGGCCAGACGGCTGCGATTTGTGGGAAATGTACATTGACAAAGAGGAGGAACGGCCGCTATAATGGGGACAATCTTTAAGGCGATTCAGAGAGATCGGCAAGATGTGACAAAAAAGGACCGGCCTGTTGTCCAGGGGGTTCCTGCGCCTGCGCGTGTTCAGCCTTGCCGTGGCGGCAAGGTTTTTTTCGTGGGAGGCGGCACATGACAGTGTTGGATCGGGTACAGAGAGTTGACGGCGAGGCGGGCGTGTTCTTTTTGCAGGACGCGGACGCGGTCGCCGTTTCTTTAAATTGTGAAGAATATACGCTATTTCCCGGCTTTTGCGATGTGCATGTGCATTTTCGAGAGCCGGGATTTTCTTATAAAGAGACCATTGCCAGCGGCTGCCGGGCGGCTGCCCGGGGCGGCTACACCACGGTGTGCACCATGCCCAATCTCAATCCGGTGCCGGACAGTCCGGAGAATCTGGAGGCGCAGCGGGAGATCATCCGCCGGGACGCCTGCATCCAGGTGCTTCCCTACGGCTCCATTACAAGGGGTCAGAGAGGGGAGCGGCTATCGGATATGGAAGCGCTGGCGTCCAAGGTGGCGGCCTTTTCCGACGATGGGCGCGGCGTACAGTCGGCCGATCAGATGCGCCGGGCCATGGAAGCGGCCAAGGCTCTGGGCAAGCTGATCGTGGCCCACTGTGAGGATGAAAGCCTGCTCCATGGCGGCTACATCCATGCGGGGGCCTATGCAACCGCCCACGGGCACCGGGGGATCTGCAGCGAGAGCGAATGGAAGCAGGTCCAGCGGGATTTGAAGCTGGCAGAGGAGACAGGCTGCGGCTACCACGTATGCCACATTTCCACCAAGGAGAGCGTGGCCCTGATCCGGGACGCCAAAAAAAGCGGCGTGGACGTGAGCTGCGAGACCGCGCCCCACTACCTGCTGCTGGACGATGCGGATCTGCAGGAGGACGGGCGCTTCAAAATGAACCCCCCGCTGCGCGCCCGGGAGGATCGGGAAGCCCTTCTGGAGGGCGTCTGCGACGGTACCATCGATATGATCGCCACCGACCACGCGCCCCACAGCCGGGAGGAAAAGGCACGCGGCCTGGAAGGCAGCGCCTTTGGCATCGTGGGCTTGGAGACGGCCTTTCCGCTTTTGTATACGGAGCTGGTTCGGCGTGGGATCCTGAGCCTGCGGCAGCTTGCGCAGCTGCTTTGTGAAAAGCCCCGGAAGAGATTTGGCCTGCCTGTGGGGAACGCCTTTTCTCTGTGGGATTTGGAGGCGGAATACGCCATCGACCCCCGGCATTTTCTGTCCGCCGGGCGGGCTACGCCCTTTGCGGGGCGGCATGTGAGAGGCCGCTGCCTGCTCACGGCATACCAGGGGAAAATTGTCTATCGGGCTTCACGGGAGGAATAAACACATGGCCAAGAGAACGGATATCAAGAAGGTACTCATCATCGGCTCCGGTCCCATTGTCATCGGCCAGGCGGCGGAGTTTGACTACGCGGGAACCCAGGCCTGCCTGGCGCTGAAGGAGGAAGGGTATGAAGTGGTGCTGGTCAACTCCAATCCCGCCACCATCATGACCGACACCTCCATCGCCGACAAGGTGTATATGGAGCCGCTGACGCTGGAATATGTGGCGAAGATTCTGCGCTATGAGCGGCCGGACGCCATCGTGCCGGGCATCGGCGGGCAGACGGGGCTGAATATGGCCATGCAATTGGAGCGCAAGGGCATTCTCAAGGAGTGCGGCGTGGAGCTGCTGGGGACCAGCAGCCGCAGCATTGAGCGGGCGGAGGATCGGGAGCTGTTCAAGGAGATGTGCCAGAGCATCGGCGAGCCAGTCATCCCCTCGGAGATTACCTACGATCTGGAGCAGGCCAGGGCCGCGGCAGCGGCTATCGGCTATCCGGTGGTGCTGCGTCCGGCCTTTACCCTGGGCGGCACCGGGGGCGGCTTTGCCCACAGCGAGGCGGAGCTGCTGGAAATTGGCGCCAACGCCTTCAAGCTCTCCCCGGTCCATCAGGTGCTGGTGGAAAAGAGCGTGAAGGGCTATAAGGAAATCGAGTTTGAGGTGATGCGGGATTCCAACGACCACGCCATTACCATCTGTGGCATGGAAAATGTGGATCCGGTGGGCGTCCACACGGGCGACTCCATCGTGGTGGCGCCGATCCTGTCTCTGAGTCAGCAGGATCAGAAAATGCTCAACGACAGCGCCATCCGGATCATCCGGGAACTGAAAATCGAGGGTGGCTGTAATGTGCAGTTTGCCCTGAATCCCGACAGCAGCGAGTACTTCCTCATTGAGGTCAATCCCCGGGTTTCCCGCTCCTCCGCGCTGGCCTCCAAGGCCAGCGGCTACCCCATCGCCCGGGTGACTGCCAAGATTGCCCTGGGGATGGCTCTGGAGGATATCCCCGTGGCCGGCGGGACGGCGGCCATCGAGCCCCGCCTGGATTACGTGGTGGCCAAGCTCCCGCGCTTCCCCTTTGACAAATTCCCCGGCGCGCCCAATGTACTGGGTACCCAGATGAAGGCCACCGGTGAGGTGATGGGCATCGGCTCCAATCTGGAGGAATGCCTGCTCAAATCCGTGCGCTCGCTGGAGATCGGCGTGTGCCATCTGCATATGGCCAAATTTGATGGTATGAGCGATGGGGAGCTGCTGGACTACGTCTCCCAATTCCGGGACGACAACGCCTTCGCCATTACGGAGCTGCTGCGTCGGGATGTTTCCGTGGAGAAGCTGCATCAGGTGACCAAGATTACCCGGCTGTTTCTGGAGGCCTATCGCAATATTGTGGAGATGGAGCGGAGACTGAAGGCCAAGGTCAACGACGTGGAAACCCTGCGTGCGGCCAAAAAGCTGGGCTTTTCCGACAAGTACATTGCGGGTCTGTGGAATCTGCAGGAATTCGAGGTGTACAACAAGCGGAAACTGTCGGGAATCCTGCCGGTGTTCCATATGGTGGACACGCTGCACACCGGCGCCTACATCGCCTATCTCTATTCCTCTTATACGGGAGAAAATGAATCCCGCCTGACCGACCGTAAAAAGATCCTGGTGTTGGGAGCCGGGCCGATCCGCATCGGGCAGGGCGTGGAATTTGACTATTCCACGGTCCACGCGGTGCAGACCATCAAGCGGGCCGGGTACGAGGCCATCATCATCAACAACAATCCCGAAACGGTCTCCACCGACTATACCACCGGCGACAAGCTCTATTTTGAACCTTTGACCCCGGAGGACGTGATGGCGGTGGTGGATTTCGAGCAGCCTGAGGGGGTCATCGCCTCTCTGGGCGGCCAGACGGCCATCAACCTGGCCCAGCCCTTGATGGATCGGGGCGTGAAGCTGATCGGCACCGACTGCGCCGCCATCGAGAGG
>CACZSJ010000180.1 GCA_902783825.1 Oscillospiraceae bacterium
AGGACGTTGAAGTTGAAATGATTGAATTTGAACATAGCAAGTACCTCCTGTGTGTACTGCCTCATTATAGCCCGGACACGCGGCTCCGGTCAAGTGTCAGCAGGGGATGTTCCCTCATAAACTGAGTGCAGGAGCGTGAAGAACATGGAACAATTGCGGCTCCGGGATCTGCAGCCGGGACAAAAGGCGGTGATCCGCAGTCTGGAGCTTCCGACCGGAATGCGCCGGAGGCTGTGTGACATGGGGCTGGTTGAGAATACGCCTGTGGAATGCCTGGGCGTCAGTCCCGGCGGTGATCCCAAGGCCTTTTTGATTCGGGGGGTTGCCATCGCCCTGCGAGGGGCGGACAGCGGACAGATCCGGGTCGAGAGGGGATAGCAAGAAGCGCGAGGGAGGATGGATTCATGGGGCTGACAAAGAGCGCCATGGGCGCGGCGGCCGCCGGAAAGGCGGCGGGACAAAACACGGAAGCGTGCGTGACGGTGGCGCTGGCAGGCAATCCCAACGTAGGCAAGAGCAGCGTGTTTAACCGGCTGACCGGAAGCCATCAGCATACAGGGAATTGGGCGGGCAAGACGGTTGTCGTGGCCTATGGCCGCTGCCAAAGCGCCAAGCGCTGCTATCAGCTGGTGGATATTCCCGGGACCTATTCGCTGCTGACCCGGTCGGCGGAGGAAGAACTGGCCCGGGATTTGCTCTGCTTTGGCGGCGCACAGGCGGTTGTGCTGGTCTGCGACGGGACCAATCTGGAGCGCGGCATGAATCTGCTGCTGCAGATTCTGGAGTGCGGCCAGCGGGTTTTGCTGTGCGTCAATCTGATGGACGAGGCGGCGCGCAAGGGCATTCATCTGGATTTGCCGCTGTTGTCCCGGCGGCTGGGGATCCCGGTGATCGGGATCAGCGCACGAGAGCGGAAAAGTCGGGATCTGCTTCTGGGGGCGCTGGATCGATTGCTGGAGCAAGCGCCCCAGCCCGGCTTTCAGCTCCGTTATCCGCCGGAACTGGAAGAAGCCGTGGAGCGGCTTGTGCCACAGGTTCGGGAACTCTGCGAGCGCGTCTGCGCGCCCCGCTGGCTCTGTCTGCGTCTGCTGGAGGGCGACGAGGGCACGCTGCAGATGGCGGACGCTGCCCTGGAGGGGCGGCTTTCCTCCGATGCGGCCCTGTGGGAAGCGGTGCGGCAGGAGAGGGCTCTGCTGGAGGCGTGTGGATTGGACCAGACGCGCCTGCCCGCGCAGTTGGCCGCCAGCCTGGTAGAGAGTGGGGAGCACTTGTGCCGGGATGTCTGCTGCGGCGGGGAGCGGGCATACAGTCAGCGCGACCGGAAGCTTGATCGGCTGCTTACCGGACGGCTGGTGGGGTATCCGCTGATGCTTCTGCTGCTGGCGCTGGTCTTGTATCTCACCATCGCGGGGGCCAATGGCCTGTCCGACGGTCTGGCGCTGCTGCTGTTTGGCCTGCAGGAAAAGCTCTCCCTGGCTATGACGGCGCTTTCCGCGCCGGACTGGCTGCGCGGCCTGCTGCTGGACGGCGCCTTTCGGGTGCTGGCCTGGGTGGTTTCCGTGATGCTTCCGCCCATGGCGATCTTTTTCCCCTTGTTTTCGCTGCTGGAGGATTTGGGCTATCTGCCCCGGGTGGCCTATAACCTGGATCGGCCATTTCAGCGCTGCGGCGCCTGCGGCAAAATGGGTCTGACCATGTGCATGGGCTTTGGCTGCAATGCCGCGGGCGTGGTAGGCTGCCGGATCATTGACTCCCCGCGGGAGCGGCTGCTGGCGATCGTAACGAACAGCCTGGTGCCCTGCAATGGGCGCTTTCCCATGCTGATTGCCATTCTGGGCATGTTTTTTGCCGCAGTGACAGAGCGGGGCGCCGTGCTGAGCAGCGCCCTGCTGCTGACGGGAATGATCCTGCTGAGCGTTCTGCTCACGCTGTTGTTTTCCCGCCTGCTGACAGCCAGCATACTGAAGGGAACGCCCTCCTCCTTCGTCCTGGAATTGCCGCCCTATCGTCGGCCGCAGCTTGGCAGCGTGTTGCTGCGCTCGCTGCTGGATCGGACGCTGTTCGTGTTGGGGCGT
Source organism: Oscillospiraceae bacterium (assembly GCA_902783825.1). Classification (GTDB taxonomy): domain Bacteria; phylum Bacillota; class Clostridia; order Oscillospirales; family Oscillospiraceae; genus Limivicinus. The sequence goes on from CACZSJ010000180.1 coordinate 2,076, forward strand.
GCGGTGACGGTGGCCATCCCGGCAGGGATGCTGCTGTGGCTGATGGCCAACGTGCAGCCGGGCGGCGTCAGCCTGATGACCCGCGCCGCGTCGGCCTTGGAGCCGTTGGGGCGTTTTCTGGGGATGGACGGGGTGATCCTCCTGGCCTTTCTCCTGGGCCTGCCGGCCAATGAGACGGTGCTGCCCATCATGCTGATGGCCTACACGGCGGGCGGAAGCCTGCAGGAGCTGGGGGATTTGACCCAGGTGCGGCAGCTGCTGGTTCAAAACGGATGGACCGAGCTTACAGCGGCCTGTGTGTTGCTTTTTGCCCTGCTGCACTGGCCCTGTTCCACAACGCTGCTGACCATCCGCCGGGAGACGGGAAGCTGGAAATGGACCCTCCTTGCGGCTCTGTTGCCCACGGCGGCGGGCCTGCTTCTCTGCGGGCTGCTCGCCCAGGGAGCCCGCCTGCTGGGCCTGTAAAGCAATTCGCCGCCCGAAGGTTCGGACGGCGAAATCTGGATGAAATATCAATATCAATATGCGACGCGAACGTCGGAAGCTTCGGCGCGGCCTTGCCGCAGCCTGTCGTAGAAAAGCAGATAGCAAAGCTCGTGATAGGGCTGATACCAGGTCTGGGCAAGATAGCCCAGTATGGGGATCAAGGTGAGAAGCAGCCAGCCGAGCATGGACAGATCCAACACGAACAGCTGCCCTTTGTAACCGCGGGTCATTTGCTTGCTGGCTCGGATACAGTCCATGATCGAGTAGTCCGGGTGATCCAGCATCACATACGGCGCGAAGCTGTAGCGATAGGCGGCGATAATACCGGGGATGAAGAACAGAAGCGACCACAGGAAGATGAAGATCCCGATAAACAGCCGCAGCAGCACCAGGCGGAAATAGGGGCCGAAGCCGTCCAGCAGATTGCCGTACACCGCGCCCAGACCGCGGGCGGTGTTGAACAGGAACACGGTGAGGCCAACGCCAACGAACAGCTGCATGACCTTCAGCGCGGAGGAAATGAGCTGGGCGCCGGCGGAGGGCTGCGCGTTGCTGAGTACGGACATGGCGTGGTTGACGCTTCCTTCCTCCATGTAACGCATATACTGGGCGAACTGCTCATACGAGACGCCGGTAAGTCTGGTGGACAAATAAGAAAGCAAGGCAGACAAGGCCACGAAGATGGCGCTGGCGTACAAGACCTTGGGCTTGGATAGGCGGATGATGCTGCGCGCCTGCTGTTTCAGTTGCGGGCGATCGATATTCATATGCATTCTCCTGACAGATTGCAACAAGATTTACGGCACCCACAATATAGCATTTGCGTCTGGACTTGTAAAGGAAAAACGGAGGAAATTTATAAAAACTCCTTGACAAGCTGGAGTGGCGGTGCTATTATGATCAAGCATTCCAGATGCGCGAGTGGTGGAATTGGCAGACTCGCTAGATTCAGGTTCTAGTGCTCACTCCGGGCGTGCGGGTTCAAG
>CACZSJ010000181.1 GCA_902783825.1 Oscillospiraceae bacterium
CGGTAACGCTCGATATCCTTCTTCGCCAGATAGTCCAGCAGACGGCGGCGCTTGCCGACCATCTTGTACATGCCCAGACGGCTGTGGTCGTCATGGGGATGCTTCTTCAGATGCTCGGTCAGCTCGCGGATGCGCTGGGTGAGAATGGCCACCTGGACCTCGGGAGAGCCCGTGTCCTTCTCGTGGGTCGCGTTGTCGGTGATAACCTGGGTCTTGACTTCCTTGGTGATCATGTGCGTTTCTCCTTTCAGATTCTGCTATACCCAACAGCCAGGTCAAAGGCGGAAAGGACACCGCATCGGCGGCATGACCCTCTGACATAGTCTGCGGGCGCGTACTCCGGTATAGTACCATTCCCGCCCGGGGAAGTCAAGAAAAATCTGCAAAAACACCGCCTTTTGTTGACGCGGATGCCACGGGAATGATAAGATACCCGTTGAAACACCGCCTGGAAGGGAGTCCTGTGTCCGTATGATCAAACGCTTTCGCAATCTGAAGTGGAGCTCGCTTGTGGTCCACATGCTGATCACCTTGGCCTATCCGGTGGCCAAAGCGCTGCTTTCCTCCCGCAACCGGCTGCTGGTCTTTACGGACGCCCTGACCATTCTGGCCCTGGTGCTCCTGGCCGGTGGCGTCGTGGTCTCTCTGTTTCTGCACGGAGATTTTGACATTACCGGCTTTGCCCTGCGTCGCGGAATCCGCCGCGAAAAGGACTATTCGGCCTATCTGGCGGACAAAAAGGAAAAAAGAGAGGCAGCGTTTAACTATCCTCTCTTTCTTGGTCTTGTGTACTTGTTGCTTTCCGGAATCCTGGCTTACGGCTTTCTTTAAGCCTTCTCCCGCTCCAGCTTCTCCAGCTTCGCTTCGTAGCCTTCGAATTCCAGGTCGGTCGCAAAGACAAAGTGTCCCGGGCGAATCTCCCGTAGGCTGCGCGCCGCTCCCGACTGGTCCAGCTGGGAAGGATCATACACGATGTGTTTGCGCTCCTTTTCCACCAGGGGATCCGGCATGGGCACCGTAGAAAGCAGCGAAATCGTGTAAGGATGCAAGGGATATTGGAACAGGGTTTCCGAGTCCGCGATCTCCACGATCTCACCCATGTGGATCACAGCGATCCTGTCCGCGATGAAGCGGACCACGGAGAGGTCGTGGGCGATGAACAGGTACGTCAGATTCTTTTCTGCCTTCAGCCTGTTCATCAGATTCAGCACCTGTGCGCGAATGGACACGTCCAGGGCGGAAATCGGCTCGTCGGCTACAATGAACTTGGGATCCATGATCATGGCCCGGGCGATACCCACCCGCTGGCGCTGGCCGCCGGAAAACTCATGAGGATAGCGGGACTTGTGCTCCGGCAGCAGGCCCACGCTCTGCAGCGCCCGGTCTACCTTGGCCACCCGATCCTCTTCGTTTTCATACAGATGGAAATTGTACAGCCCTTCGGAGATGCAGTACTCAATGGTGGCCCGCTCGTTCAAAGAGGCCGCCGGGTCCTGGAAGATCATCTGGATGTTCCGGACCACGTTCCGGTCCTCCTCCCGGGAGATTTTTCCGGAGATGCGCTTGCCCTCGAACAAAATCTCACCCGCGCTGCAGGGATTGATGCGCAGGATGGCGCGGCCCAACGTGGTCTTGCCGGAGCCGGATTCCCCCACCAGCGCAAAGGTCTCTCCCTTATAAATGTCGAAATTCGCGTCTTTCACGGCGACGAATTTCTTTTTATTTCCCACATCGAAGGAGATGTCCACATGCCGGATGGACAGGATCACTTCTCTGTCTGTGTATTCATTCGACATGGAAGGCTCCCCCCTTATCCGTCATCTTTTTGATCTTTTCGTGCAGATCCTGGATCACCGCGGGCTTTTCCAGCTTCGGCGCCCTGGGATCCAGCAGCCAGGTCTTGGCATAATGGGTATCGCTCACCCGGAAGAAGGGCGGCTCCTCCACGAAGTCGATCTTGAGCGCATGCTCGTTCCGGGGCGCGAAGGCGTCTCCCTTGATCTCGTTATACAGGGAGGGCGGCGTGCCCGTGATGTAGTACAGCTCTTCTCCCTTCACCCCCAGCTGCGGCAGGCTGGACAGCAGCGCCCAGGTATAGGGATGGCGGGGATCGAAGAAGACTTCTTCCACCGTGCCGTATTCGATGATCTGGCCGCCGTACATGACGCCTACCCGATCCGCCACATTGGCCACCACGCCCAGGTCGTGAGTGATGTACAGCGTGGTGAATTTCAGTTCCCGCTGCAGGTCTCGGATCAGGGCGATGATCTGCGCCTGGATGGTTACGTCCAGCGCCGTAGTGGGCTCGTCGCAGATCAGAATCTCCGGGTGACAGGACAGGGCGATGGCGATGACGATGCGCTGGCGCATGCCACCGGAATATTGGAACGGATACTCGTTGAAGCGGTCCGCCGCGTTTTTGATGCCCACCCGCTCCATCAGCTCGATGGCTTGGGCCTTGGCCTCCGACGCGGAAACCCCTTGATGCTTCTCGATAACCTCGGTAATCTGAGAGCCGATGGTCCGGATGGGGTTGAGGGAGGTCATGGGATCCTGGAAGATAGTGGCGATTTTCGCGCCGCGGATACCCTCCCAGTCCTTGTCGCTTTTCAGCTTGGTCAGATCCTTGCCGTGGAACATGACCGAGCCCTTTGTCACGGAGCCGTTGGACTCCAGCATGCCGGTAAAGGTTTTGGTGAACACGGATTTTCCCGAGCCGCTCTCGCCCACGATGGCGAAGGTTTCCCCTTCATACAGATCCAGAGACACACCGCGAATCGCCGTAAGATACCGGTCGCGGACGCGGAACTGCACCTCTACGTCCTTGGCGGACAGAATGATGTTTCTGTTTTCTTCCATAGTCTGCCCCCCTTACATGTGCGTGCGCGGATCGGCAGCGTCAGCCAGCTTCTGTCCCACGATATACAGGGAAATGGAGATGATGGCCAAAACGCTGACCGGAATCCAGAACAGGTGCGGATAGCCGTTCATGTACGAGGTATACATGGCGATGGACTGGCCAAGAGAAGCGTTGGTGGTGCCCAGCCCCAGGCCCATCCAAGAGAGAAACACCTCATAAGAAATCAAGGTGGGAATCTGCCGGGACGCATAGGTCATGATTACGGAGATCAGATAGGGCAGCACGTTCTTCATGATCATGGTCCAGGTCCCCGTACCCAGACACTTGGAGGCCATGTTGTACTCCCTGTCCCGAATGATCATTACCTGGGTACGGATGAAGTAGGCTACAAAAACCCATTCCGTACAGGTCATGGTAATGATCAGCGAGCGCATACCGGCGCCCAACACGTAGGACAGGATCATGGCCAGCAGCAGGAAGGGGATGTTGGAGATGACGTTGTACACCTCAAGCATCCAGCGGTCCATGCGCTTGGAAAAGCCCCAGAGGGCTCCGATGGGAATGCCCACGATCATATTGATGGCCGTACAGACAAAGCTGACGATGATGGAGTTGCGGGCGCCGGCCCACACCGCGTCAAAGACCTCGTTTCCCACATGGTCCGTGCCGAAGATATGCTCGGCGCTGGGCTTGAGGAACTTCATGGAGGCATTGTTGATGTTGGGCGTAACAATGGGGCTGTAGCCCGACAGCTTGGGCTGGATCAGCGCGAAGCACAGAATAAAAACCAGCAGGATCGCCACCGCCACGGTGAACTTGTTCTTGAAGAAGGTCCGCCAAACCGATTTCCAATAGGAATAGCGGGGCGCGGCAATATGCTCGGACTCCAGCTCGTCAAAGGCCGCAAATTCAAACAGATTGATGTTTTCAGCTTCCATTTACGACCTCCCTGCTTTCTCGCTGAGCGAAATGCGCGGATCCACCTTGGTCAGCACGATGTCGCCCGCCAGCACCGCCAGCACCGACACCGTAGAGAACATGAAGGCCAGGGCCACGATCATCACGTTGTTGTACTGCTTGATGGCGCTGGGCAGCATCTTGCCCATGCCGCCTACGGAATAGATGGCCTCGGTGATGATGGCGCCGGTGATGCACAGCGCCAGCGAGGTGGGAATGCCGTGGGCGATGGGGATGATCGCGTTCTTGAAGATATGCTTATTGAAAATCTCCCGCTGATTGAGGCCCTTGGCCTTGGCGAATTTTACATAGTCGGCGCTCATCTGGTCCACCACGTAGCGCCGGGTCCAGAGCATCAGGCCGGCAATGGTGGGCAGAGACAGGGAGATCACCGGCAGGATCCAGGATCGCACGTCCCCCGGCCCATAGGTGGTAAACACCGAGGGCAGATTAAACAGCGTTGTGCCTAAATATCGGAAGAGGTAAATATAGGCCAGCGACGGCACGGCAATGATGAAGATGATATACACCATGCCCAGCTTATCGACCAGCTTGTCCTTGTTCCGGGCCATCAGCACGCCGATGGGCAAGCCCAGGAAATAGGCCAGCAGCATCGCCAGGATGCCCATGCGGAAGGAGGTTCCGATCATGGAGGGCTGGTTGCGAAACACCTCGTAATCGGCATAGTTGTCCACGAACTTTTTCCGGTCCATCCTGTCCAGGACGGACTTGTATTTGAGCGTGCCAAAGTTGATGCCCGATTCCGTCTCATAGCCGGTCTCAAACACCACGTGCCGTTTGACCTCCGTTCCCTGGGTCTGGAACAGCACCCGCATCACCTGCAGCCCCTGATAGGTAGGATAGGAAGTGCCGAAGTTGAGCTTGATGATGTTCTGGTGCAGCCAGGGGAAGCGGCTGTCCGTATACAGTAAGTATTTATGGGTGCTGCCGCTGCCGATGAGGGCCACACCGCCAGTAGGCGTCCGCCCCAGAGAGAGCGAACGCGGAAGTTCCGGGTTGTTTTCGTCCTGTACCGACCAGGGCGTATCGATGACCAAAAGCTGGCTGAGCCAGGAGGCCATGCGCTTGATGACCGGTACGTCCTTATAAGCATAGTACCGTCCGTTGCCCAGGTAGTTTTCGATTGTATAGCCTTTTTCTGTATAGATCCTTACAAAATCCTGACTCTCCGGAGAGTCGGGTGCTACGGCGGCGGCCATCTCAGGGGCGCCGGCCTGGTAGAGGGTGAGACAGTAGTCGTTGATGCGCACATAGTCCAGATAGCCCAGCTTCTCCCAGGTGGAATAGACGTATTCCGTCTTGTCGTCGGACTTGCTGCTGAGTTTGCGGTAGGTGCTGTCTTCAAAGAAAATGTTCTCCCGCGGCACCATGGTGTAGACCATGGTAAACACGATGAGCATGATGATCATGATGGAAAGGATCGATCGCAGCAGGCGTTTGGAAATATAGCCTTTTTTCATAGAAGGTCCCATCCCTTCTTAAGAGTAGAGAGAGCCAGAGAGGCTGTGCCGTCTGGCTCTCCCTGTTTACTTGGTCAAAGTGTAATGCTCAGATTCTGCTTTATTCGCCGGCCAACCAGGCTTCCTTGGCGGCGTTGTAGTCCGCAGCCAGAACCGGCTCATCCTGCAGCTGCATGTACTTGAAGTACGGCACAACGTTGAA
>CACZSJ010000182.1 GCA_902783825.1 Oscillospiraceae bacterium
ATAGTATTTTTGCAGCACGCTCTGTACCAGGCCGAAGACCAGCAGCGAGGCGAAGTCCCCCATGGCGTAGCCGAGCTTGTCTTTGGCTTTGATCCCGCTGGTGCGGGAAATGTAGGAAGTATTCATCATGCTCTCCTTTCCCCTGTCTCGTGTATTCCTGCCGCCGTCTGGCGGAACAGCGCCTCGTAGGGACTTCCCTGCCGGTAGAAGACCGCCGGCCGCCCCGGCGGGGCAGACAGCGTGTAGGCAGCCTTACCCGGGTAGATCTCGCCGGACCAGAAATGCACCCAGTCCCCCCTGGGCAGAAAGACCCTGCGGCTGCGCGCGCCCTTCTCAATCACCGGGCAGACGAAGAGGTCCTCTCCCAGGAAATAGGCGTAGGGATCGCGGCTCTCGCTATAAGCCATCTCCTCCCAGAAATCCGGCCGCATGACCGGGATCCCCGCGCCGGCCAGGGCCACGCAGTGGGCGATATAGGGGCTGAGCGCCCGGTGGACCTGCGTCAGCCGCACTGTGTGAGGCAACACCCCCGGCGCGTCGAACTGGCTGTTGGCCTCGGGGCGGATGGATTCATGGCTGCGCATCAGCAGAGAAAAGGCGTTCATCTCCATCCAGCGGATGAACAGCTCCTCATCGCGCTTGAGCTTACCGAAGGAGAAGAAGCCTCCGGTATCGCTGTGCAGCATGGGCGCGCCGGAAAAGCTCAGGGAAAAGCTGGCCGGCATCACGCAGGGCAAGCCGTAGTCCCGGCTATAGTCGGTGTGCTGATCTCCGTTCCACATCACAGGCGCGTAGCCCTGTACGCCCAGATAGCCCGAGCGCATGAAGAAGAAGACGTCCTGCGCGCCGAATTCCTCGATGGCCTCCCGGTTCACCTTCGCCCAGAGCAGCGGCCAGCGGTTGTGCAGCTGCGCGGGGTCTCCCTCGTGCAGCACGCAGTCCAGCGGCAGGTATTCCCCAAAGTCCGCCATCCAGCCGGATACGCCCAGCTCCAGCATGTTGCGCTTGATGAGCTCATCCTTGATGAAGCGCAGCGCCTCGGGATTGGTCAGATCCAGCATGCCCGCGTCAAAGGTGGTGGAGCGGATGTGGTAGATGCTGCCGTCGGCGCGGGTGATCAGATAGCCCTTTTGCGCGCAGTAGGCATACAGCCGCCCGTCCTTGACCAGGTAGGGATTGATGTAGGCAAGAAAGCGCACGCCCCGCCCGCGCAGCTGCGCAATGGCTTCGCGCAGCCTCGGGTAGAGGGTCTGATCCGTCTCCCAGTTCCAATAGACCTGCTTGCCCATGACGGTCCGCTTCTCGCCGGACCAGTCCTGGCACCACACGCCGCAGATGGCGGCGCCCGCGTCCAGCATGGCGAAGGCCTTGTCCAGGACCCGCTCGGTTCCGCCCTGGACGCCCAGGATCATCCCCTCGCGGCACCAGTCCGGCAGATACTGCCGGTTGGGCAAACGCTCGCCCAGCAGCTGGGCCAGCTCTTCATAGCTTTCCCCGCGCAGCAGATGCAGCCGCTCCGGGCAGCCGTCAAAGCGGAAGCTGTACGCCTCCTCTCCAAAGAAGGAGCTGCCGTCGTAATCCGTTTCAAAGAGGATCATACGCCCCCGGTCCGTCACAAAGACCGGCATGGGCGCGTAGCTGCCAATCTCGCTGTGGCGCTTCTCCCGATAACAAAAGCTGGGCAGCAGCGCCTTCTCCAGGATCGTGGAGGCCTTGATGTGCTCCGAGACCAGGTTGACCACGCGCTCCCCCCGCAGGTTGAGCTGGCGGTACTGCTCCCCGCCGCCGAAGACCGCCTCGCCCTCGTGCGCGGGCAGGCGGAAACAATAGGCCCAGCCCGGCTCCCCCGTCAAGCGCAGCTCCGCCCCGCCCGCGCAGGCGCGCAGCCGCAGGTGCAGCCGGTGTCCTTCGCCGCTGAGGCAAAGCTCGTCCTCTCCCAGCCGCTCAAGCTGCGTCAGCTCCACACGCGCCAGCTCCTTGGCTTTGCTCTTCACGCTCCCTCGCTTGGCCGCATACTGCTTGCTCTGCCGGAACATGGTGGCAAAGGGTCTTTGCGGCGTGTGCCAAAGGAGAAGCTCTTCTCCCCAAAGCAGCCGCCAGCTCTGGCCCTCGAT
>CACZSJ010000183.1 GCA_902783825.1 Oscillospiraceae bacterium
ATCGCCAACAGCACCCTCAACGAGCTTACCGGCGGAGACACGCAGATCACGGTCATGGGTGTTTACGTGCGAGAGGGCGATGCTGCCCAGAATCTACAGGACGCTTCCCACTACTCCTTTGCCACCGTATCCTCCGCAGACGAGCTTCCCCTCGCGCAGACGCTTCTGGAAATGGAACGCCTCTGCGGGCATGGCTTTAATCTCCGGGATCAAGCCAGCATTCCGGACGCTCTGATCGCCCTGGCTTCCGGTCAGTGCGGTGCCTTGCTGATCAACACCGCATACCCAGAGCTGTTTGACAGTGGGCAGACAGGTGTGGACGCTTCCGGTTTTCGCTGTATCTACACCTATAACGTGGAAAGCTCAATCGATTCCATGGGCGGAGAAAGCCCTCTTTCTCTGCTGCAGCGGCTCTTCCGCCGGGCAGACAGCCAGAGCTTTTGCCTTTATGTCAGCGGAATCGATACCTGGGGTCCCGTCTCTACCGCAAGCCGCAGCGATGTAAACATTTTGGGCATCGTCAACCCCGAAAGCCGTACCGTCCTGCTGATCTCCACCCCCCGGGACTTCTATGTGCCTTTCCCCAATGTGGACGGTCGCCGGGATAAGCTGACCCATGCCGGCGTCTTTGGCGTGGACACGTCCATGCAGGTGCTTTCCGATTTCTATAATACCCCGGTAGAGTACTTCCTGCGCATGAATTTTACCGGCTTTCAGACAATCATCGACCAGCTGGGCGGCGTTGACGTGTACTCTGACGCCAGCTTTTCCGCCGGCGGCTATTATTTCACCGAGGGCATCAATCACCTGGACGGCGCGGCCGCCCTGGCCTTTGCCCGGGATCGCTCCAGCTTCGGGGAAGGCGATCGCGCCAGAGGACGCCATCAGATGGCCGTGATTCAGGGAGTCATTCAGAGCCTGAGCTCTTCCCAGCTTTTGGTCCACTACGCAGACATCATGGCTGAGCTTGCCGGCAGTTTCCAAACCAATCTGCCCAAGGAGCTGCTGGGTGATTTGGTCCAGAAAACCCTTCGTGGCCAAAGCTGGACCGTTGTGTCCTACAGCGTCAACGGCTCTGGGAAAATGGACTGGTGCCATGCCGTAGGCGCCACAGCTTACGTGATGGAGCCTTTTCCCGACACGGTGGAATACGCCCAGAATCTGATTCGTTCCATCCGCCAGGGAAAGACTCTCACCCAGGAGCAAATCAACCAGGATGCTCCTCAACACTAAACCATACAGGCCCCGGACCCTTGTGGTCCGAGGCCTGTGTATTTATATACCGAAAAGCGTCCGGCCGTTTTCTTGGGTGATCCGTGCCATCTCCCTGGGCTCTACGCCTTTGACCTGGGCGATTTTCTCGACGATGTAACGCAAATTGCGGGAATCGTTGCGTTTTCCCCGTAAAGGAATCGGGCTCAGATACGGGCTGTCCGTCTCCACGAGGATCTTGTCCAGCGGACAGATTTCCAGAACCTCCAACGCCTTGCGGGCATTCTTATAGGTAACCGGACCGTCGAAGCCCAGATACCACCCCTTTCGAAGAAGCTCCTCCGCCATTTCGACACTGCCGGAAAAACAGTGGAACACGCCGCGCAGCTCCGGATATTCCCGCACGATCTCCATGCAGTCTCCATGCGCTTCCCGGTCGTGGACAATGACCGGCTTGCCCATCTCCAGGGCCAATTGAAGCTGCCGATGGAAAAGCGCCTTCTGCTCGGGTTTTCTGCTGTCGTCCCAATAATAATCCAGGCCGATCTCGCCGATGGCCACGCACTTTGGATGCGCCGCCAACTGGCAGATGCGCCGATACCCTTCTTCATTGTAATCGTCCAGATCCCCGGGGTGATAGCCTACCGCCGCGTATACAAAAGAAAAACGCTCCGCCAGCGCGATGGCCTGCTCGCTGCTTTTCCGGTCGCAGCCCGGATCCACAATCAAGTCGACGCCTTCCGCATGAACCTGCTCCAAAAGCGCATACCGATCTTTGGAAAAGGCTCCGCTGTCATAATGCGCGTGGGTGTCAAAGTACATCTTCTCCCCTCCTGACGCCAACAGTATAGCGAAAACAGCTCATTCTGTCAAAAGCATTTGAACAAGGTACAAAAAGCCGGAGGCGTCACGTGGCGCCTCCGACTCTGCTTGTTGTGCGCTTATTTGATTTCCAGTCTGCGACTGGGCGGAACCGTCTCCACTTTCTTGGGCATATGCAGGGTCAGCACCCCATCGTTGTAAGCGGCCTCGATGCCATCCACGTTGATGCCGGATACATCGAAGCAGCGGCTGTAGGAGCCGTAGAAGCGCTCACGCTTGACAAAGTTCGGCTTGCTTTCGTCCTTATCCAGCTTGCGCTCGGCACTGATCGTCAGACAATCATTTTCCACTTCGATTTTGATGTCATCCTTCTTGAAGCCCGGCAGCTCTGCCTCCAGCTTAAATGCGTCTCCGGTGTCGGTCACATCGGTGCGGAAAGCTGAAACACTGGCATTCGCCCCGCCAAAAAAGCTGCGCTCCAGTTCATCCAGAGCACGGAACGGATCGTAGACGGAAACATTGCGTCCACGGCGGTCAAACGGAATCAGTTCAAACATAATCTATCCCTCCACAATCATCATGTATAAATTTGAAGAACATCACATTTCTTTCGTTCTGTTCTGTATATAAAATACCGCACAATTATGAACAATTATACCTGAAAAAATGAACAATATATGAATATTGGCACTCATATAGCATGAGTGCCAATATTGTTCCCCGTATTCTTTTTCCTATGCATCAAAGGGCTATCGGTTTGGCTCCGCTTTCGATTGGACAAACATAGCCCGCAGCCGAACGCTCGGCAAATTCGCTTCTTGCCGTTGCCAGAAGCTCCGTATCCTCCAGCAAATCGATGGCGGTGGCTGCGAGGATCTTCCCCGCAAACAGCATTCCTTTGTGGGCCAGGGCGCTTTTTCCGCAGGCAACCACCTGCCAGGAATGCCCCGGCACGTCAGCCGGCCAGGTGACCGTCTCAATCTGCGAAGCGGGCGTCTGCCAACTCACGTCCCCTACGTCGGTACTGCCGGGAGTAAAGCCCGTGCCTGAATAGAGGGGCAGAATGAAATCATAGATGGGCTTGCTCATGTTTTCGCTCATGGCCCGCACCTGTCTGGCGATCTCCTCATCGAAGCGAGAGCCAATCCCCGGCGGCGTTTCGGCGGCCGGACAGCTCGCCCTCAGGGCCGCAGCCATAGCCCGGTCCTCCTCGCTGTACACAGGCAGGCCGATCTCCGTCATATTCCGATAAAGGGCTCGCTCCAGCGTGAAATTGGGCAGCAGCTCTGACGTCCCGTCGATGAAGACGCGCTCAAAGCGAGTCCCCGTCATCAGCGCGGCGCCTTTGGCGATGTCGTCCACTCTGGCCTGGAGCTTCACCGAATCGGCCACCTTGTTTGCCCGCACCATATACAGAACGGAGGCTTTGGCCTGCACCACGTTGGGTGACACGCCGCCGGCGTCGATGATGGCATAGTGAATCCGGCAGTCCTCGCGCATATGCTCCCGCAAAAACTGCACGCCAACATTCATCAGCTCTACCGCATCCAGGGCGCTGCGTCCATTGTAAGGATCTCCTGCGGCGTGGGCCGCCGTCCCGTGGAAGTGATAGAGAACCTGGATGCTGGAATTGTTCGTGCCAGTCTTGACCTGGTTGACGTCGCTGGGATGCCAGCTCAGGGCCGCGTCCAAGTTCCGCCACAAACCATCCCGAGCCATATAGGCTTTGCCGCTGCCCCCCTCTTCTCCCGGGCAGCCGTAGAATATCACCGTGCCCTGCGTGCCGCTCTGTTCCAGATAGCGCTTGACCGCCACCGCCGCCGCCAGAGACCCAACCCCCAGCAAATTGTGTCCGCAGCCATGACCGCTGCCGCCGTCCTGCAGCGGCGCATATTCGGACAATCCCGCCTGCTGGCTGAGTCCGGACAGGGCGTCAAATTCGCCCAGAATCCCGATTACGGGCCGACCGCTTCCATAAGCGCCGCAAAAGGCGGTTTTGATCCCGCAAAGCTCCTCCGTCACGGTAAAGCCCAGGCGGCGAAGCTGCTCACAGTAGAGGGCAGCCGCTCCGTATTCTTTCAGCGACAGCTCCGGGTTTTCCCAGATCTTATCCGCCAGCTCCTTGTAAAACTCCGCCATATCGTCCACAGACGCTATGGCGGCTTTTTTCAGCATGTCTTTCATTACAGCACCTTGGACAAAAAGTCCTGCAGCCGGGGATGCTGAGGATGATTGAAGATCTGTTCCGGCGTACCTTCCTCCAGAAGTTTCCCGTCGTCCATAAACAAGACCCGATTGCCTACCTCCCGGGCAAAGCCCATCTCGTGGGTGACCACAGCCATGGTCATGCCGTCCCGTGCTAACTCTTTCATGACGTCCAGCACCTCACCCACCATCTCCGGATCCAGCGCGGAGGTAGGCTCGTCAAAGAGCATCACGTCCGGCTCCATCGCCAGTGCGCGCACGATTGCCACACGTTGCTTCTGTCCGCCGGAAAGCTGGATCGGATAGGCGTCGGCCCGATCCGCCAGTCCCACGCGCTCCAAAAGCTCCAAGGCCTTGGCCTTGGCCTGCTCTTCCGGGATCTTCTTCACTTGGATGGGCGCCAGAGTCATGTTCTCCAGAATGCTCATATGCGGGAACAAATTGAAGTGCTGGAAAACCATGCCCATTTTCTGCCGATGCAGGTCAATGTCCAGCTTCTTTCCGTTTTCGTCCTTCTTGCGGGTAATGTCCACCCCGTCGAAAACGATACTCCCCGAGCTCGGCTGCTCCAGCAGATTCAGGGAGCGCAGCAAGGTGGATTTTCCCGATCCGGAGGGGCCGATGATCACCATCACGTCTCCCCGGTTGATATCCACGGAAACCCCGTCGAGCGCTTTGATGGCGCCTTTGTTGTAATGCTTTTTCAGGTCCCGCACCTGGATCAGCTTATCGCTTGTCACCAACGCTCATCTTCCTTTCAAAATGTGCAATGATTTTACTGGTTGGGTAAGTCAGACAGAAGTACAGGGCCGTGGCGATGATCAGCGCCTCCCCCATGCGGTAGGTCGCCCCTTTGACCGCGTTGACCGCCGACATGATATCCTGCACGCCAATGGTGTAGCATATGGCCGATTCCTTGATGATGGTCACAAACTCATTGGCGATGGCCGGCAAAATGTTTTTAATGGCCTGGGGCAAAACGACAAAACGCATGGTCTTCCAGGAGCTGAGTCCCAAGGATCTGGCCGCCTCGGTCTGCCCGCCATCGATGGACTGAATGCCCGAGCGGATAATCTCCGACAGATAGGCTCCGGAGTTGAGCGCCAGCGCCACCACGGCCGGAAAGAAGCGCTCAAAACGGATGAAGCCGAACAGCTTGAAGCCCGGCAGTACCTTGATTCCGTCAAACACCACATAGAAAATGATGAAAATCTGCACTACCATGGGCGTTGCCCGAAACAGCTCCACATATACCGTTGCCAGCGTCTTGAGCACCCGGGAGCGGCCCATCCGGCAAACAGCCAGAATCAGTGCCAGGATAAAGCCAAAAAACACCGTCAACGCAGACAGCGAAACGGTACAGACAACTCCCTGCATAAACAGCTTCCAGTATTCAAACGCCTTGGAAAAACCTTGCGCAGTCAGCATGTTCCGATCTCCTTTAACGTGCAAAGCACCTCCGTGTTACCGCGGAGGGCTTTGCAGCGTATCAACTGTTTATGATTTCGTCCAGGCTCAGCCTTCCAGCAAGCCTTCGATGATTTCGCCCGTGGACAGCTCGTTGGCCTCGGCAATGAACTGATCCATGGAGCCATCCGCCAGCGCGGCGGCCACAGCCGCATTCACCGCTGCCAGCAGCTCGGCGTTGCCTTTGGCCACACCAACCGCCGATCCTTCCGTATCGTAGGGCACTTCCAGAACCACCGCCAGCTGCGGGTAGCTCTTGGCATAGTTTTCCGCCACTGCCGTCTCGATGTACGCACCGTCCAGCTTGCCGCCTACCAGCTCGGCAATGATGTCGGTAACCTTCACCAGCGGCACGATATCCGCGTCGGGCGAATACTCATTGGCCAGGTCCATCTGAATGGAACCGTTCTGCGCGCCAATGGCATACTCCGCCTTGTTGGTATCCTCCAGAGAGGCAAACAGTTCCGCCTTGTCCTGAACCGTGACAAAGGACTGTCCGCCCTGGTAATAAATATCGGAGAAATCCATGGATTCCATACGCTTGGGGTCGGGAGACAGGCCTGCCAGACCCAGATCCACGCCGCCTGCGGCCAGCTCATTGAGCACGCCGTCAAAGTCCATCGGGATAATCTCCAGCTCCATACCCATGTGATCCGCGATGTAGCCAGCCAGCGCGATGTCAAAGCCTGCCAGTTCCGGCGTACCATCCTTCACGGCGTAGAACTCATAGGGCGCAAAGTCGGGGCTGGTCGCCACCGTCAGCTTCCCGTCCACAACGGTCTGAATCTTACTGGCCGCGGGCTGGGGCTGGCTTCCGCCGCCGCTGCTGCCGCAGGCAGCCAGAGCCAGAAGCATAACAAGCGCCATCGCAACACAAAGTATCTTCTTCATTTTGTTCATGATTGTTCCCTCACATTTCATCCAATCGGTTTTTGTCCTGTGGACGATGTGATGATAGCATGTCCCCCATCCTTTGTCAAGCAATTTTATGAAAAAATATCTATAATTTGCGAATATTTTTTAGAATTATTCATTTTAATCTGATTATTCACTTTTAAAATGAATATTTCTCCTTCCGCGTTCAGTTCCCTCTGCCTTTGATTCCCGCCAGACTGAAGCCTGCGAAGCACAACAGGTTGGTCGCCACAATGCTGGCGCCCGTGGGGGTCTCCAGAAAGTAAGAGAGCAACGTCCCCAGCAGAAAGCAACTCAAGGATACCGCGGCGGCGCAGCAGACCACGCCGCGAAAGCTTCTGCATACCCGCATGGCCGACAAGGCCGGAAAGATGATCAAGCTGGAAATCAGCAGCGCCCCCATCATGCGCATGCCCAGCACCACCGTGATCGCCGTCAAAACCGCCAGGAGCGTGTTGTAAGCGCCGGCCCGAGTTCCGGTGGCACGGGCAAAGCTCTCATCGAAGGTTACGGCGAATAGCCGCGGATAAAACAGCACAAACAACAGCAGCACCGCCAGAGACAGCACCACGCTGAGGATCGCATCCGTACGGCTGAGGGAAAGGATGCTGCCAACCATATAGTTGGATATTTCCGTATTCATACCGGTGGTCAGAGACACGCTGATCACGCCAATGGCCAAAGCGCTGCTGGAAATCAGCGCAATGGCGGCGTCCCCCTTGACCTCGCTGCTTTCGCTTAGACGCAGCAGCAGCACTGCCGCAACGATCACAACCGGCACCGCCACAGCCAAGGGCGCCAAATGCAGCGCCGAAGCGATGGCCAGAGCCCCGAAGCCCACATGGGACAGCCCGTCGCCGATCATGGAATAGCGTTTGAGCACCAAGGAAACCCCCAGCAGCGCTGCGCATAAGCTCACCAGGCCCCCTACGATCAAGGCGCGCTGCATGAAATGATAGGAAAGCATCTGTGTCAGCGCTGTCATATCCGATTTCCTCCCAAAAAACGCCGGGCCAAATCGCTCTCACGGTATTCGGCGGCTGTGCCGAAGAACAGCTGCCGATGCCCCAGGTGCAGGATGTGGGTGGCGTAGCGCACTGCTTCATGGATGTCGTGGGACACCATGATCGCCGTAATGCAGTCGCAAAGATTGACCAGCTTGATGAGATTGTACAGCTCGCCGGTGGCGACCGGATCCAAACCGGTGACCGGCTCGTCCAACAACAGCAGCTTCTTGGTGGCGCATAGGGCACGGGCCAGCAGCACCCTCTGCTGCTGACCGCCGGACAGGGCCTGATAGCTCTGACGGCTCAGCTCCTCGATTCCCATACGCTCCATATTCATTCTGGCCAGCTCTCTGTCCTCCGCGTGGTAGCGCAGCCGCCTTCCCAAAGAATTCAGGCAGCCGGAGAGCACCACTTCCTCCACGCTGGCGGGAAAATCCCGCTGCACCTGGGTCTGCTGGGGCAAATAGCCGATTTCCGTGCTTTTCACGCCCTCACCCCAGACAAGACTGCCTCCATCCGGCTCCTTCAAGCCCAGAAGGCCCTTGATTAAGGTAGACTTTCCTGAGCCGTTTTCTCCCACCACGCAGAGATAGTCTCCCGCCTGGAGAGAAAAACACACCGATTCCAGGACCGTCTTCCCCTCGTAAGAGAAAGACAGATCCTTACACGTCAGAATCGTCATCCGTTCAACGCCTCCTTCAGCGCCGCCAGGTTCCCTTGCATCAACTCCAGATATGTGCATCCCTCTTGCAGTTCCCGGGCGCTCACCGTGTGGCAGGAATGGAATAAAAGTTTCCGGCAGCCGGTTTCCTCGCAGAGTATGTCCGCCATCTTCTCGTTGGAAAACTCAATGAAAAATACGGCGGGAATCTGCTCCTGACGAACCTTGTCGATGAGAAAGGCCACCGTTCCGGCGGCAGGCTCCGTGTCCTCGGCGCAACCGGGAAAGGCAGCATAGTATTGCAAACTGTATTCCTCAACAAAATAACGCGCCGGAAAGCGATCGGCAAAAATCACCGTTCGGCGGGCGCCGTCCTCTACCGTCTTCCGAAACGCCGCGTCCAGCTCCTGCAGCTGGGCGCAGTAGGCCTGGCAATTGTCCCGATAATTCTCCGCTCCCTCCGGGTCAAGCTGAGCCAGCTTGTCCGCCAGAGCGCGGCAGATGATCTGGGCGTTCACCGGCGAGGTCCAGACGTGTTCATCGTACTCCGGGCCATGCTCATCCTCTTCTTCGTCCTCCCGCTGCATGCCTTCCGTCCATTCCTCTTCCAGGGCGTTGACGCAGTCCAGCATCCGCAGGCACTCTCCCTGCAGCTCCTGCCCGGATAGCAGCTGTTCCAGCCATTCCTCGGACTCTCCGCCGCCGCAGACAAGCAGGGATGCGTTCTGAATCCGCAGCAAATCCTTCGCCGTCGGCTCAAAGCTGTGCACCTCCACTCCCGGCGGCAGCAACAGCGTCACCTCCGCCCGCTCTCCCGCGATCTGGCGGGCAAAATCATAGGCAGGAAATACCGTCGCAACAATGTGTAAGGTATCCGTATCCGGC
>CACZSJ010000184.1 GCA_902783825.1 Oscillospiraceae bacterium
CGAAAACAAGCCTTTTATCGTACCCTTTGGTGGAGATAAGCGGGATCGAACCGCTGACCTCTTGAATGCCATTCAAGCGCTCTCCCAGCTGAGCTATACCCCCACGAGCGAAGTTATAATAGCAAAAAGTGTTGCGATTGTCAAGAGGGTTTCCCCTACTTTTTTGCGACAGCGCAAAGACAAAGCCCAACATGTTTATCATAGGCTTTCTTTCTTCCTATGTCAAGGCATTCTTCCGCTGCTTGTCGTTGATTTGCACAAAATCGTCGCTTTTCACAACTTGGCTTTGTAAATTTTATACAAGGTTGCCACTGGACAGACGGCAAAAGATTTGCTATAGTATAGACAACAAGAAAGGGTGAGTCCAATGTACAGGTGACGAGGCCCGGACTTCAAAGAAGCATAGGGGCCACGCAGACCGGGGATCATGGTTAGGGAACGTTCCGGCGCAGAGCTATCCCGCTTACGGGAATATCGGAATGCGATTGTTGAAGAAGCCAGAGAGATGAGTCCCGAGATGACACGGTCACATTCTGTAGAAAGAGAGGTAACCAGCATGTTAGATATTAAGAATTCAGAGAAGTAACCCTCGGCTGTACGAAAGACCAGGTGTGCAGACGAGGGTTACTTCTTTTTTTATGCGATGGCGGCCGGCTGCGGCCGTTCTTTTTTTTGCGCCGCGGCGGCGATCATCATAGCGGCCAGGTAGGCAGCCAGTGCATCAGCACGGAGGCTGTAGAGCTGTCCACCGGGCGGCCGCTGAGGGCGGGGAAAAAGATCACGAACAGCAGCAGGCTCGCAAACGCGAAGGAGCCCGCGTAGGCCAGCCAGTGCCGCTGATTGTCCCGCATCAGGCTGAACACATAGCACAGAGCCAGCACCAGAAACACCGAAGCCGGGAAATAGTGATACGCAAAGGTAAGCCGCCGAATGAACATCCAGGGCAGAAGCTGGGCCAGGTAGCCCGCCAGCAGGAAGGCCGCCTTCCGATCCCGACGAAACAGCGCCATATAGCCCAAAACGAAAAGACTCAGCAGGCCGCCCCAACACAGGGCAGGGTTGAGAAAGGCGCTGATGCTGGAGCGCGTGCCATTATCAAAGTACTCCAGATAATACAAAATGGGTCGGATATCCAGCAGCCACTGATACCAGCGAGAGGAATACGGATGTTCGGCCACCACGCCCGCATGGTAGTTGAACATGAAGCGCTGATTGTCCAGCACCAGCTTGGTATACTCCTTGCTGAACAGCCGGGCGCCCTCCGCCTGCCCATAGGGAAGGTAGGAAAAATAATAGATCATCCCGGGCACCAGGACAAAGAAGGCCAGACACAACAGGCAGTTGCGAAGGAAGGCGGAAAAGACAGCCGGATCCCGCTTCTCCGCAGCTTGTCGAATCCAGTGCCATGCCCAGATAACTGCAAGACCGGCGCCCGCATAGATGCACGTCCACTTGCTGGCGGCGCCCAGGCCGAAAAAGATCCCGCACCAGGCCAGGGCCGTCAGATTTTCATTTTGCAGATATAGGTACATGCACAGATACATCAGCAGAATGAAAAACACGGCGTAGGTGTCGATGGTGGCAATCCGGGTCTGACTGTAGTGCATAAAGTCTGTGGCCATCAAGGCCGTACCCAAGGCAGGCACCGCAAGACCGCCGAACAGCTTTTTCAAAAACACGTACATCACCGGAAGCATCAGCACGCCGAACAGCGTACCCATAAAGCGCCAGCCGAAGGGCGTGATTCCATAAAGCGAAATTCCCAGCGAGAGCAACAGCTTGCCCAAGGGCGGATGGGAGATCTCATAAGGCCAGATGCCGTGCAGGTGTTCCCAGGCGGTCCGGGCGTGGTAAATCTCGTCAAAATACGTGGAATTCATAAAGTTCTGCTTGGCCGGGACCTGATCCTGCTCGTCACAGAGCTCCGGCTGCGTGCAGCTTGTGGGAATGACGCGTCCCGCTTCGTCCAGCAGCACCAGCTCCCCCATCCAGGGATTGCCGGAGCCACAGCTCAGGCGCAGATAGCGGATGGGCCCCGGCAGAGTCTCCGGCTTCAGCTCCGTCCACTTGAACACCTCGA
The DNA here is from genome assembly GCA_902783825.1 of Oscillospiraceae bacterium. GTDB lineage: Bacteria > Bacillota > Clostridia > Oscillospirales > Oscillospiraceae > Limivicinus. The sequence goes on from CACZSJ010000184.1 coordinate 2,081, forward strand.
TATGACCCTGCTCAAAGCTGACCAGCGGGGAATACGCCTCTCCGTCTCGGGAGACCTCCAGCTCATAGCTTCCCATCCCCACGCCGGGGAAAAGCATAAGCCGAACAGGCGCCGCTTCTTCCTCCAAGGTGAACACCGCGCTCTCCCCCGCCATGGAAGCAAAGCTGCGCACGCCTTCTGTGTTTCCCAGATGCCAGAAAGCCGCCGCTGCATAGCAGATCATCAAAACAAGCAGCAGCGCGCCGTCCCGCGCCGCGAAACGACCTTGCTTTCCGGCAGGCCCATCCTGCGGCAGTCTACAACTGCGCAGGGCAGGCAGCCCGGTAAAGAACAGGATCAGCAGCAGTGCGGCCGACAGGGGCAGTGCGTATTTCACAACAAACATAAGCAAGTCCTATCGCGGCGGAGCGGCGCAGGCTCCGCCGCCTGTTTTATTTCAGCACTTCGTAAAGCTCCTTCACGGAGGGCAGCACGTAGTCTGGCTTGCGCTGGGCCTCGGCCAGCATGCGCTGATCCGTCTCCCCCGACAACACCAACACGGACACCGCGCCGGCGTTCTGGGCCACGGCAATGTCGGTATACAGCCGATCCCCCACAGCACAGATCTTCCGATTGTCAATCCCTGTCATCTGGGAAATCACATCCACCATGTTCCGGTCAGGCTTTCCGATGTAGCGGGGTTCCCTGCCGCTGGCGGCAGTCAGCAGGGCGCAGATACTGCCACAGTCCGGCAGAACCTCGTCGTCGGGCATGGGGCAGACCCAGTCCGGATTGGCCGCCAAAAACACCGCGCCACGGCGCAGAAAGTGGCAGGCCCGCTCCAGCTTTTCATAGACCAACTCGGTATCAAAGCCCTGAACCACCACGTCCACCCGGTCAGCCTGCGTATGGCCCTCTTCATCGTTGACCAGCCGGATCCCATAGCTCTGCAGCTCACGGTAGAATGCCCGGGTCCCCGCCAGATAGACGCTGGCGTCCGGGTGATTCTGGTTGAGATACTGGCCCACAGCCATCCCTGAGGTAAATACGTTCTCCTCCTGGCAGGGAAATCCCAGCCGACGCAGGCGCTGGACGTAATCCGCACCCGCGCGGGAGGAATTGTTGGTTAGATAGATATAGCGTTTGCCCAAAGCGGGCAGCGCTTCCATCAAGGCAATAGCCCCCTCATAGACCTGGTCGCCAAGATACAGGGTGCCGTCCATGTCAAACAAAAAAAGCTCACAATCTCTCAGTTTTGTGTAATCTGTCATGGGCAAATGCTCCCTCCTCTTATGCGTCCTCGGCCCAGAGCAGGGCGCAGCGAACCGCCTTGCTCCAGCCGTGCAGAAGCTGACGGCGCCGGGGCTCTTCCATCGCGGGAGAAAAGACCCGATCCACCGCCCAATTGCGCTTGACGTCCTCCAGGTCCTCCCAATAGCCCACCGCCAGGCCGGCCAGATAGGCCGCGCCCAGAGCCGTCGTCTCAATGCAGCGGGGGCGATATACCTGACTGCCGATCAGATCCGCCTGGAACTGCATCAAAAAGTCATTGGCGCAGGCGCCGCCGTCCACCTTCAGCTCTGTAATGGGGATGCCCGCATCCCGCTCCATGGCGCGGACGATGTCATGGGTTTGATAGGCCAGAGACTCCAACGTGGCCCGCACCAGATGGGCGCGGCTGAAGCCTCGGGTGATGCCCACGACAGCGCCCCGGGCGCGCTGGCTCCAGTAGGGCGCTCCCAGCCCCGTAAAGGCGGGGACCACATAGGCCCCGGCAGTATCCGGCACCTTCTCGGCATACTGCAAGCTTTCTCCGGCGGAGCTGAGAATCCCCAGCTCGTCCCGCAGCCATTGGATCGCCGCGCCAGCCACGAAGATGCTGCCCTCCAGCGCGTAGGGGGGCTTATCCCCGGTGCCGGCGGCAATGGTGGTCACCAACCCATTCTGGCTTTGCACCGGCGTGTCTCCCGTGTTCATCAGCAAAAAGCAGCCGGTGCCGTAGGTGTTCTTCATGGTTCCCGGTTCAAAGCAGCACTGGCCGAACAGAGCGCACTGCTGATCTCCGGCGGCGCCCGCGATGGCAATTTCTCCGCCCAAAAGCTCAAACTCGCTCTTGCCGTAGACAGCGGAGGAGGGCTTCACCTCCGGCAGCATGTTCTCCGGCACGTCCAGCAGCGCCAGCAGCTCCGGATCCCACTGGAGGGTGTGAATGTTAAAGAGCATGGTGCGGCTGGCGTTGGTATAGTCGGTCACATGGACCCGGCCGCCGGTCAGCTTCCAGATCAGCCAGGTATCAATGGTGCCAAACAGCAGCTTGCCCGCCTCAGCTCGGCGGCGCGCCCCGGGTACGGTGTCCAGCAGCCATTTGATCTTGGAGCCGGAAAAATAGGCATCCGGCACCAGTCCCGTCTTTTGGCGAATGCTGTCTCCGTGCCCCTGAGCCACCAGGGCATCGATTATATCGCTGGTGCGGCGGCACTGCCAGACTATGGCATTGGCAATGGGTTCTCCCGTGTCCTTGTCCCAGACCACGGTGGTCTCCCGCTGGTTGGTAATGCCGATGGCGGCAATGTCCCCGGCTTCCACGCCCAGCTTGCTCATGGCCGCCCGGGCTACCTCCAGCGTGGCGTTCCAGATCTCCACAGCATCGTGCTCCACCCAACCGGGTTGGGGATAGATCTGTCTGAATTCCCTACTCACCGACGTGCAGAGATTGCCTGCCTTGTCAAACAGGATACAACGGGAACTGGTGGTCCCCTGGTCTAGTGCCATGATGTACTGCATTTCCAAGCCTCCTTATCCGCAAGGCCCCTCCGGTTTTGGAGAAGTCCTCATATTATGCTTAACACTTTAATTTTACAACGGCAGCCAAAAAAAAGCAACGCCCATTCTCTCCGCGCCGCTGTAAAGACCTTGTAGAAAAAAGAGACGGCACAAAATGATCTGCGCACAGGAAAGCGAAGCAAGCTTTTTTCTGCTTTCTCGCGCGGAACGGTTTGGCGATCCCCCCCTTGATGTGCTTTCGGCTTTTTCTCCTATAACGGTTTTGCACCAAGCTGCAAGCAGAAAACAACTTTAATCTTGCAAAAGCGCGCCGGGGTGATACAATAGGAAGGTACTACCGCGAACGGAGACGCCTATGAAACGGATCAAACAAAGCCTGCAGGTGCTGATGGGGCTGTGCCTGTCCTTGTGTCTGCTGCTATCCCTTGCCCCGGCGGCCCTGGCCGCCCAGGAGGGCGGCTCATCCCAGTCATCCCTGGATGAGTTGTACCGGGACAAGAGCTGGGAGCAGGTGGTTGCGCGCTTTTTGGAAAAGTACGGCATCGACCCGGAAGATAAGACGGCCATCACCCTGGGCTATTACAACACGGTCACCGGGGAGGAGCATTACCTCCACCCGGACCAATATATGGTCACCGGCAGCATGTACAAGGTGCCGCTGAACATGGCCTTCGCCGAAAAGGTGGCCGAGGGCGAGATGGAATGGGACAGCATGATCGGCGCCTTCCGGCTCAGCGCTCTGCGGGATGAAACCATTGTCTATTCCAACAACGACTTGGCCCGCACCTTGTGGACCAAGCTCAGCGACAATGCCGGCTACCACCGCTATCGGGAGATCATTGCCCCCTATATGGGCGAGGATCCGGAGACCGTGGATCAGAAATACTACGAAAACAATTTCTTCACCGCCCGGCAGATGATCACCTGTCTGAAGCTGCTGTACGACAATCCCGACCGCTTTCCCACCATCATTGAGACCATGCAGAAGGCGGAACCTAACAAATACTTCAAGCTCCGGGAGAAGCGCTTTGACATCGCCCACAAATACGGGTATCTGGTGACGGACTACCATCTATACATAAACGACTGCGGCGTGGCCTTCACCGATGATCCCATCCTGCTGGTGATGTTCACCGACAATGTGGACAAGGTCTACTCCGCCCTCACCGAGTACTGCACGCTCATGTGCGACTACACCCAGTATCATACGGCGGAGCGCTTGGCCGCGGAGAAAGCTGCCGCGGAAGCCGAGGCTGCGGAAAAAGCCCGGCAGGAAGCCGAGGCCGCAGAGAAAGCCCGGCAGGAAGCCGAGGCCGAGAAGCCTCCCCTCAGCGGGCTGTTCCAGCGTCCCTCCCCCTCGCCGGAGGCCAAAGCGTCCGTTGCGGACAGCCTGGCCCCCTCCCTCCCGCCTTTTCTGGCGGCCGTGATGGTGATCGTAGGCACCTTGGCTTCCTTGGCCCTGCTGCTGCGCTGGCGGCGGCGCTACCGCCTGCCCTTGGCAGGCGCGGTGCTGACCCTGGGTCTGGCGGCGGCGGCCATGCTGCTGGCGGTTCTGGGAATCAGCGGCGGCCCGATTGTGCTGCGGCCCCAGACCGACCCCGCCCAGACGGCGGAACTGTTTTTCGTCTCCCTGGAGCAGGGCGATCTGGACGCGGCCTATGCCTGCCTGGACGCCTGTGAAAGCCTGGGGCTGGAGAAGGAGCCCGCTACCGAAACCGGGCGCCTGCTCTATCAAGCCCTGCGGCAGAGCTATGCCCACAGTCTGGTGGGTGAACCCACCGTGGACGATCTGCACGCCAGGCAGCAGCTGCAGCTGCGGCATTTGGATCTGGCGGCCCTGGAGCAGGCGGTGCAGGCGGAGCTCCCCTCCGTCCTCAGCAGCCTGATCCCGGAGCGGGATCG
>CACZSJ010000185.1 GCA_902783825.1 Oscillospiraceae bacterium
ATGCTTCTGGCATCCAGACCGATTTCTTCCAGCACATGGCTCCGCCCGCCTTTTTTGCAGGCGGAGCTTTTTGATACGTAAATCTCCTGGGCTTCCAGGAAATTCATCAGCACCTCGCTGCGCCAGCCGGGCAGGGAAATGCTGAGAATATGCGGAGCGCCCCCGGCAATCCAGCGCAGCTCCGGGATGGAAGCGCGCAGCTGCTCCAAGGCGTTTTGCCGCAGCGCGGCCATGCGCGCCGCATTCTCTTCCAAATTCTGACGCCCGGCCTCACACGCGGCGGCAAAGGCCGCGATCTGAGGCACGGCCTCGGTGCCGGCCCGGCGCCCCTCCTCCTGTCCTCCGCCCAAAATCAAGGGCCGCAGCCGCAGTCCCTTTCGGATATACAGCGCACCCACGCCCTTGGGCGCATGGATCTTATGGCCGCTGATGCTGATCAGATCCGCCCCCAGGGTTTTGGCGGCAAAGGGCAGCTTCAGAAAGGCCTGCACCGCGTCCGTGTGCAGCAGCGCATGGCTGCCCGCCTCCCGCAAGCCCCGGGCAATCGCCTGTATGTCCGTGACGCCGCCGGTCTCGTTGTTGACCAGCATCAGGCTCACCAGCACCGTGTCTGGCTGCAGCGCCTCCAGGACCGCCTGAGCGGGAATCGCTCCATTTGCATCCGGCTTCAGCCGGGTGATACGAAAGCCTCGCGCCTCCAGCTCTTCCAGGGATCGGCGCACCGCGTCGTGCTCTACCGTGGAGCTGATCACATGCTTCCCCTGGCGTTTGCCTGCCTCAGCTCCGGCCAGAATGGCCCAGTTGTCGCTTTCCGAGCCGCAGGAGGTAAACACCAGTTCCTGGGAGGCGCAGCCCAGCGCGGCCGCCACCTGTTTGCGGCTTTGCTCCAGCAGCTTCCTGGCCTCCCGCCCCAGCGTATGGGTGGAGCTGGGATTGCCGTATACCTCTGTCATCGCCCGCAGCGCCGCAGCGGCAGCCTCCGGGCACACCTTCGTGGTGGCGGCGTTGTCCAGATAATGTTCCATAAGCCACTCCTGTGTAAAGGATAGTCAATCGATGAAATACATTATAGCCACTCTTGGCTGCAAGGTCAACCAATATGAAACCCAGGCCATGGAGGCGCTGCTGCGCCAGCGGGGCCACGACAGCGCCGCCCCGGGCGAGCTGGCCGATGCGGTGATCGTCAATACCTGCGCCGTCACGGCGGAAAGCGGGCGCAAATCCCGGCAAACCATCCGCCGTCTGCGGGACGAAAACCCCGGCGCGGTGATCGCCGTCTGCGGCTGCTATTCCCAGTTGAGCCCCCAGGAGACGGCGGAGATCGGCGCCAGCGTGATCTTCGGCTCTACGGATCATCTGCGCTTCGTGCAGGAAGTGGAAAAAGCAGCGGCCGGCGGCAGCGGCTGTCAGGAGATCGACAGTCCTTTCCAGCGCCGGGTTTTTGAAAATCTGCCTGCCGGCGCCGTCTCCGGCCGAACCCGGGCCATGCTGAAGATCCAGGACGGCTGCGTCAACTTCTGCAGCTACTGCATCATTCCCTACACCCGAGGCCGTCTGCGCAGTCTGCCGCTGGAGGAAGCGGCTGCCGAGACCGCCCGCATGGCGGCTCTGGGCTACCGGGAGCTGGTCCTCACCGGGATTGAAATCGCTTCCTATGGCGTGGATCTGCCCGGGAAGCCGCAGCTTGCCGATCTGGTGGAAGCGGTCGCCGCCCAGGCCGGGCCCATGCGGATCCGTCTGGGTTCCCTGGAGCCCACGGTCGTCACCGAGGATTTTTGCCGCCGTCTGGCTGCCTGTGACTGCCTGTGCCGACATTTTCATCTTTCCCTCCAGTCCGGCTGTGACCGGACGCTGCAGGCCATGAACCGCAAGTACGACACCCGGCGCTTCTACCAGGCGGTGACGCTTCTGCGGCAATCCTTCCCCGGCTGCGGCCTCACCTGTGATTTGATCGTAGGCTTTCCCGGCGAGACAGAAGAGGATCATGCCCAAACCCTGGATTTTCTCCGCCGCTGCGCCTTTTCCGACATGCACATCTTCCCCTATTCCCGCCGCCCCGGCACCCCGGCGGACAAGCTGCCGGAGCAGTGCAGCCGGGCAGTGAAAAGCGCCCGTGCGCGGGAGGCGCAGGCCGTAGCGACCCAGCTGCAGCGCGCTTTTCTGGACAGTTGCCTGGGCCATACCCTGCCGGTACTGTTTGAGACCGGAGAGGAAGACTCCTCTCTGGGCCACAGCGACAGCTACGTGCTGGTCCGGGTCCCCCAGCCCGATCTGCGGGGACAGACTCTGCCGGTGCGGATCACCGGCGTGGAGGGCGACCATCTGCTGGGCCGGCTTTCGTAGTCGGCCCGCTCCCCCACCGCCCTGGGCGGTAAATCCCCGGAAAGCACGGAAAGCCGGCTTCCGGGGCTTCTTTTTTTGGTCAGTCTGCCGTTTGACGCAGACCGGGCAGATATGTATAATAGTGCATGTTGAATCCTGGAAAAAGGAGCGCATTGGTATGGCAAGAGAGCAGATTTACAATTTTTCCGCCGGTCCTTCGGTGCTGCCTGCCAGCGCCCTGGAGCGGGCCCGGCAGGACCTACTGGATTATCAGGGCTGCGGCATCTCGGTCATGGAGATGAGCCATCGCAGCGCCTGGTTTCAGGAAATCTTTGACGCCGCCAAGGCCAAGCTGAAAGCGGCGCTGCAGGTACCGGACAGCCATGAGATCCTTTTTTTACAGGGCGGCGCCACCTTGCAGTTTGCGGCCATCCCCATGAACCTGCTGGCCGGCGGTACGGCGGACTACGCCGTCACAGGCATCTTTTCCGGCAAGGCCGCCCAGGAGGCGGAGAAATACGGCCGCGTGCATCTGGCCTTTGACAGCGCCTCCACCGGGCACGACCGGATCCCCCCACAGGAGCAGCTGCTGCTGTCTCCGGATGCCCGCTATTTTTACTATTGCTCCAACAACACCATCTACGGAACCCAGTGGCACTATGTGCCGGAGGCCGCCGCCCCTCTGGTTTGCGACATGTCCTCGGACATTCTCTCTCAGCCGGTGGATCTGTCCCGTTATGGTCTGATCTACGCCGGGGCGCAAAAGAACATGGCCCCCGCCGGACTCACGGTGGTGATCCTGGATAAGGCGCTGGCCGGCCAGGAGCTGCCCTGCACCCCCCAGATCATGCGCTACCAAACTCTGATCGAAAACGACTCCATGCTCAACACCCCGCCCTGCTGGTGCATCTATATGCTGGGTCTGGTGCTGGACTGGTTGGAAAGCCAGGGCGGCGTTACCGGCATGGCCCAGCTGAAGCGGGAGCGCGCCCGCCGTGTCTATGAGTTTCTGGATAACAGCCGGCTCTTTCATCCCCATGCCCAGCCGGACTCCCGCAGCGATATGAACGTCACTTTCCGCAGCCCCAGCGCGGAGCTGGACGAGGAATTTGTCCGGGGCGCCGCCGCCCGGGGGCTTTTGAATCTGAAAGGGCACAAGCTGGCAGGCGGCATGCGAGCCTCTCTGTACAACGCCATGCCCATGGAAGGCGTAACAGCCTTGATCGACTATATGAAAGAATTTGAGGCAAAGCACCATGTTTAAGATCAAAACCTTGAACAACATCTCTCCGGAGGGGATCCTGGCTCTGCAGCGGCGCGGCTGCGCCGTGGGAGCAGAGGTGGAGGCTCCGGATGGGCTTCTGCTGCGTAGCGCGGACCTGCACCAAACCCGCTTCGGCCCAGAGCTTTTGGCTATCGCCAGAGCCGGCGCCGGCACCAACAACATCCCCGTGGAAGCCTGTACGCAGCAGGGCATCGTGGTGTTCAACAGCCCCGGCGCCAATGCGGAGGCCGTGAAGGAGCAGCAGATTTGCTCCCTGATTCTGGCCTCCCGGGACGTGATCGGCAGCATCGAATGGGTCAAAAGCATTGCCCATCGGGGCGATGAGATCCCCATGCTGGTGGAAAAGGGCAAGTCCTCCTTCGGCGGCCCGGAAATCATGGGCAAGACTCTGGGCGTCATCGGCCTGGGCGCCACCGGCGCGCTGCTGGCCAACGCCGCTTTGGATCTGGGCATGACAGTCTACGGCTTTGACCCCTTCATGTCGGTGGACGCCGCCTGGCGTTTGTCCCGAAACGTGATCCATGCGGAAACCCTGGAGGAAATCTTCGACAACTGCGACTATATCAGTCTGAACGTTCCTTACAATGAGGATACCCATCATCTCATCGATGAAAGCGCTCTGAACCGGATGAAGCCCGGCGTACGCATCCTCAACGAATCTCGGGCCGAAGTGGTGGACGATGAGGCAATCACCGCCGCCCTGGATCGAGGACACGTAGCCAAATACGTGACCGATTTTCCCAACGCAGCAATTCTGAAAGCCCCTAACGTCATCGCCATGCCCCATTTGGGCGCCTGCACCCCCGAAAGCGAGGATCGCTGCGCCGTGATGGCCGCAGAAGAGCTGTACGACTATCTGCTCAACGGCAACATCAAAAACTCCGTGAATCTGCCGGATGTGTCTCTCAGCCGCATGGGCGTGTGCCGCCTGTGCGTCATCCACCGGAACGTCCCCCGCATGATTACCCGGATTTTGGACTTCATCAGCGAACGCAACATCAATGTGGAACACATGATCAACAAGCCCCGTGACGGCTACGCCTGCACCATCGTGGATCTGGCGGAGCCCATCGGAGAAGACACCGCCGCGTGCATCCGCGCCATGGACGGCGTTCTCCGGGTTCGGGTCATCTGAAAGGAGCGGAAGCGATGAAAAAGATCGGTATGCTGGTTGCCGTGGAGCTGGACGCAGTCCTCTCCCATTACGGCAGCGCCGTCAAGCAGGAGCTGTGTTCTGGTTTCCCGGTGCTGCACTACCAGATGGAGGCGTATAGCCTGTACGTGATCAACTCCGGCTTGGGCGAGTTGGCTGCCGCCGCCGCCACGCAGCTGCTGATTGACCGCTACCAGGTAGAGCTTGTGGTGAATTTCGGCGTGGTGGGCGGTCTCACAGAAGAGATGGCGCAGAATCGCACCTGCGTGGTGGAAAAGCTGGTGCACTATGATTTCGACATCTCCCGCATCGACCCGGTAGAACCGGGACAGTATCCCGGCTACCCGGATCGGTTCGTGCCCACGAGTCCGAACCTGGTGGAGCGCGCCCTTGCCCTGCATCCGGAGCTCAAGCGCGTGGTTTGTGCCTCCGCCGACAAGTTTGTAGACGGGCGGGAAGCCAAGACGGCCCTGCACAGCCGCTACGGCGCGGATATTTGCGAAATGGAGGCCGCCGGCATGGTACTCACCTGCCATCGCAGCGGCGTGCCCTGTCTGCTGATCAAGACCGTTGCCGACGGCATGGACGGCGGCTCAGAGGAGTATTATGCTCAGGTCCGCAGCAGCGCTGCCATCTGTCTGGAAATCACCGACCGCATCATCCGGGATCTGTAAGTGTCCCTGTGACCCATATAGAAAAAGGATGTGAAACCTGGTTTCACATCCTTTTTCTATATCAGCTCCCGGTACATGGCCGGAGCGTCGGCCTTATTGGCCGTTTCGCTGATCTGGGTGACCTCCACCTTCAGCGCCCGCTGGCCGAAGGCGATCTCAACCACATCTCCCACCTTGACCTGATAGCTGGCCTTTACCGGCCTCCCGTTGACGGAGACCCGGTCGGCGTCGCAGGCCTCGTTGGCCACCGTTCGGCGCTTGATCAGGCGGGACACCTTTAAATACTTGTCCAGACGCATTTCTTTTCTCCTCCTGTCCACCCGTCAGACCCGCAGATAATATAAAATGACCGCCGGCCTTTTCCAGGCTCGCGGTCATTTTATCATACGGAACTCTTACTTGGCAACTGCGTCCTTGAGAGCCTTGCCAACCTTGAAGGAAGCAACGCGGGATGCGGGGATCTCGATCTCTTCCTTGGTCTGGGGATTGCGGCCGATACGGGCGCCGCGCTCCTTGGTCTCAAACACGCCGAAGCCAACCAGCTGGACCTTCTCACCGGCCACGAGGGCCTCAATGATGGCGTCAAAAGCGGCGTTTACGGCCTTCTCGCTGTCCTTCTTGGACAGGCCGGCCTTCGCTGCGACTGCAGTTACGAGTTCTGCTTTGTTCATGTGTTTTCCTCCTATTGATTGCTTAGGTTGAGTTTGCCCGAAATGCGGAGAAATACTCCCTTTTTCCCGGGAACGCAACGTTCATAATCTACCACAAATGTCTCCCGATAGCAAGAGTTTTTTGCAGATTTTCCGGGTTTTTTTGCGGCTTTTTTGCCGTGCTGCTGCTTCCTACCGCATTCGCAGCAGATTTGCCAGTTTTTCCCCTCCGGGAATCAGTCGCATATCCTCTCTTGTGATGGTCCGCGACAGCACCACCGCAATCACATACACCAGCACAGCGGCCAGAATCGCCGCGCCCAGAGGAAGCAGAAGCCCCAGGCGACTACCGCCGGGGAGCGCTCGCGCCGTCAGACCGTAGATGGCCCAGGCCGTGGCTCCCATCAGCGCGCTGGAAAACAGCGGGCCGGCAAACACCCGCAGCAGCCGGGGGCGATAATCCAGGGTCGTGCTCATGAACACATAGTTCATCACCGCCATCACCAGGTAACTGATCAGGGTGCCGATGGGCGCGCCATAAATGTTGATGGGTCGCTGCGCTACCAGAAACCAGTTGATTGCAATCTTGATCACACCGCCCACAATGAGGGTCAGCATGGTCAGCTTTTCCCGCCCGGAGGCCTGCAGGATGGCATTTTCCATCAGCACGATGCATACGAAGAAGGACGCCGCGCCCATGATGCGCAAAAGCCCCGGCCCCGCCATGTGGCTGCCCGGATAGAGCAGACGCATGATCGGCCCGGCCAGCACGGCCAGCCCCACCCCCATGGGGATGCACACCGCCGCCGCCACGCGCATGGAGTTTTCCGAGATTTTACCGGCCTCTCCCCGCCTGTTCCGGGCAATAGACCCGGAGATAGCCGGGACGATGGAAATGGTCAAAGGCGTGATGAAGGCAGCCGGCAGATTGAACAGGGTCTGCGCCTTGCCGTAAACGCCGTAAAGCACCTTGGCCTGCCGATAGTCAAAGCCGGCGGCGCTTTGCAGACGGTTCATGCAAAGCTTGGAGTCCACACTGTTCAGCAGCGCCAGAATACAGGCGCCCGTGGCAATGGGAATCCCGATCATGAGCAGATCCCGCACGATCTTCCCGGCAGAGTCCACCCGGTCATCGTCTTCGGGCGTGTCCAGCGGATCCACAATCCCGGCCGTGTAGGGGGCCGCCAGCCTGTCATAATGCCGGCGCTTGTAGAAGACCATGTACAGCAGGGAAATCGTCGAGCCGATGGATACGCCGAAGATTGCCCCGGCCGAGCCCATGGGCAGCGCCATCGGCGTACCCCGGTAGCGGCGAATCACCAGCACCGCCAGCACCAGACCGGAGATCACCTTGAACAGCACCTCCAGCACCTCGTCCACCGTGGTGGGCAGCATGTTGCCATTGCCCTGACAGTAGCCCCGATAGGCGGAGACCATGCACACCAGCAGGATGGCCGGCGCCATGGCCCGCACGCTGGGTGCGGCGTCGGGGTTTTCCAGATATACCGCAGCGAGCCAGTTGGGGAAGCAGAACATGATCGCGAAAAACAGCAGTCCGATCCCCGTAAACGTCACCAGCGCCACCCGGAAGATTTTCTCCTCCTGCCGGGCGCGGCCGTTGGCGTCCGCCTCGGCCACCATGCGGGACATGGCCACCGGGAAGCCCGCCGTCGCCAGGGTGAAGAAGATAAAGTAAATGTTGTAGGCCCCCATGAACATGGAGTAGCCCTCGTCACCGAGGATATTGCCCAGCGGGATTTTATAGAAGAAGCCGAGGATCTTCATGATGATCACGCCCACCGTTAAGATGGCCGCGCCGTGCAAATAGTTTTGTCCTTTGTTCTTCGCCATGCTTCGCCTCCTGGAAACTTTCGATGCTACTATACACGCAATTGCCCGCAAAATCAAGGAAAACGAAAAAGGGCTGCGGCATCGCAGCCCTTTCCGTATTCAGCTTATTCGCTCTGCCCCAGAATATGCCGGGCTACATAGATGCCGCTGGCGGAGGCATGGGAGAGGGAGTGGGTCACGCCGGAGCAGTCCCCGATCACGTACAGGCCCTCGCTCCGGGTCTGCAGATTGTTGTCGATCTCCACTTCCATGTTGTAGAATTTGACCTCCACACCATAGAGCAGCGTGTCGTCGTTGGCGGTGCCGGGGGCGATTTTGTCCAAGGCATAGATCATCTCGATGATGCCGTCCAAAATCCGCTTGGGGATCACCAGGCTCAAGTCCCCGGGGGTAGCCGCCAGCGTCGGCGTCACAAAGCTTTCCCGAATCCGGGCTACGGTGCTGCGCCGGCCTCGCACCAGGTCGCCGAAGCGCTGCACGATGACGCCGCCGCCCAGCATGTTGGACAGCCGGGCGATGCTCTCGCCATAACCGTTGGAGTCTTTGAAGGGCTCAGAGAAATGCTTGGACACCAACAGGGCAAAGTTGGTGTTTTCCGTGTGCTTGGCCGGATCC
>CACZSJ010000186.1 GCA_902783825.1 Oscillospiraceae bacterium
ACCCTTCTCGCTACTGCTTTCTGCTCACTTGTCTGGGGATAGAGCACCATCGGCGCAGCCATATACAGGCTTTCAGAAACGCTGTTCATGCCGCAGTGCGTAATAAAGGCATCCGCTCTGGAAAGAACGTCAAGCTGATCAACATAGGGATACACCTGGATGTTGCCGGGCAGAGCACCCAAAGCCTCACGGTCTATCGCGTTCCCGCAGGAAATGACGACATCGACGTTCTGATCTTGCAGTGCCTCTATGCATTTTGTGTAGAAATCCGGCCTGTCATTGATGACGGTCCCCAGAGAAATATAAACAAGCGGGCGTTCTTTGGTTTTAGCTGGAACGGCGTTTGAAAATACGGAGGGTCCTACAAATGCGTAGTGATCCGAAAAACTCTCCGCATAGGGCTGAAAACGCCGCGAAGTATAGACGATGCTGTCTGTCTGATTATCGCTTTGTATCAGGGATAAGGCGCCTTTCACATGATAGCCGTAGGGTTTGAGTGTTTTCAACTCCTTAGAGATTCTCGGCAGCCCAAGGATCATATCTGCCAATTCTCCGGGCGTATTTTTCATGTACTGCGAGGACAACTGATTAAAGGCAAATGTACTGGTGGAAACCACCAGCGGCACATGGTGCTTCCATGCATTCAGTTTTCCCCAGAAGCAAACAGAATCCGTATACACGACATCGGGCTGGAAGGTCTTAAACTCTTCATCGAGAACGCGGTCCATTCGGAGTGTGATCCGGATATCCTGTACCGCCATTTCCGTGGCGGATACTTTTTTCAGCCCGGCTTCTTCCTGCTCCGTGAGCTTCGGCAGATACGCATCACAGGAGACAAACTCTGCCCCTGTGGCGTTAATCTTCTCTTCAAACTCATCGAACGAATAGAATCGGACGGTATTCCCTCGCTTCACCAGTTCCGCAGCAACCGGCAGCATGGGATTCGTGTGACCGTGCGCAGGAATGCAGAAAAAGGCAATCTTCTTCATTCCTCATCACCGTCCTGCCCCTGAAAGGCGATCTTGAACCACTCCGCAAAGGTTTGCTTCGGGGGAATGGCGATCCCCCGCGTATCATCGCCAAGAAGAAGCAATGTATCTCCGGGCTTGATTCCAAAAATATCACGCGCCTGTTTCGGTATTACAATTTGTCCTTTTTCCCCAACGGTAGCCGTCCATGCATGTTTTCCTTCCGGTGTTTTCATGATGCCGCCCCCCATAAGTATGATTTGTATAACTAATTATACTCGTTTCCTGCGATGATGTCAAGGAGAAGCCGACAGAAAGGGCTTGCTTCCCGCCGCCCGATCGTCCCTTCAGATCCTTATTATCAGCCATGATAACAGACAGTAGCAGGCATTCTTCAGAATGCCTGCTACTGTCAAACGATTGTGGATCATTCAGCACATTTTGAGAGAAAAAACAAATCATTCCCACTCGATGGTGCCGGTGGGCTTGGGCGTCAGGTCGAAAAGAACCCGATTGACGCCGGGGACCTCATGGGTAATGCGCTGGGTAATATGCTGCAGCAGCGCAAAGGGCACATCCTCCACCGTGGCCGTCATGGCGTCCAGGGTGTTGACGGCACGAATGACCACAGGCCAATCATAGGAGCGCATCCCGTCCCGCACGCCCGTGGATTTGAAGTCCGGCACGATGGTGAAGTACTGCCAGACCTTGCCTGCCAGACCGTTCTTGGCAAACTCCTCCCGGAGGATGGCGTCGGATTCCCGTACGGCCTCCAGCCGATCGCGGGTGATGGCGCCCACACAGCGCACCCCCAGCCCGGGGCCGGGGAAGGGCTGGCGATAGACCATGTTGTCCGGCAGGCCAAGTGCCTTGCCTACCACGCGCACCTCGTCCTTGAACAGGAACTTCAGCGGCTCCACCAGCTCAAACTGCAGATCCTCCGGCAGACCGCCCACGTTGTGATGGGCCTTCACCGGGCCGCTTTCCAAAATGTCCGGATAAATGGTGCCCTGAGCCAAAAACGCAATGCCGTTGAGCTTGCGTGCCTCTTCCTCAAACACGCGGATAAATTCCGCGCCGATGATTTTGCGCTTGGTTTCCGGATCGGAAACCCCGGCCAACTTATCCAGGAAGCGGTCGACCGCGTCCACATAGATCAAATTGGCGTTCATCTGGTTGCGGAACACTTCAATCACCTGCTCCGGCTCTCCTTTGCGCAGCAGGCCGTGATTGACATGCACACAGGTAAGCTGTTTGCCCACCGCCTGAATCAGCAGAGCTGCCACTACGGAAGAGTCCACCCCGCCGGACAGGGCCAGCAGAACCTTCCGATCTCCGATCTGCGCGCGCAGCGCAGCCAACTGCTCCTGAATGAATGCCTGCGCCAGCTCCGGCGTTGTGATCCGTTCCATGTTTTCCGGGCGCTTGTTGTCTGCCATCTCTCTATTCCTCCCGTTGATTATTCATAGAGCTATTATATCCTCCGCGCAAGACGAGCGCAACAAAAAATCGCGCAAAAGCTGTCAATTTTTCTCTCTCTGCCCGGCAGCTGTTTTGTTCAAAACAAACACAGCAGAGCAGCACTGCCGGCGGAGAAGGCCAAGCAAGCGCGAAGGCTTTGACGACCTGTGCACAGAGACCAGAGCGTACAGAGGCATCCCGCCGTCAGCACACAGATCCCCCAGCAGGACTGCAACCGCAGCTGGGTGATACCAAAATTGTCGATATACAGCCAGAGCTTGGAAGCGGCGATGAGGGCGAAAAGCAGACTCTCCGCCAGAAGCAGCACGCACACAAGCCACGCGCCCTTATGCTGCCGAACCGGGATCGCGGACATCCTCGTCAACAGCCACAGCAGCACGAAATTCACCGTCATCACCTGGCACAGCTCAAAAAAACCCTGGCGAGCGTACTGGGACACGATAAAGCCCTCCGGGAGCGTCCGGGTAAACGCGCCGAAGAGATAGCGGCTTTGCACCGCGAAAAAGACCAGATACAGCAGGCAAAAAGCCCCGCCCAGCAGGAGCCATATGAAATTGGGCACCTTGCGCAGCGTCTCCAGCGTCTGCACGAGGGCTTGCCCCCGCCCACGCAGGCGCGACGGATCTTCCCGGGCGGAGCCTGCGATCAGACCAAAGAGATAGGCTCCCACCGGCAGACTAAGCACATCCTCGATGGTCACGTTCTGCAGCTTCTCCCAGGGGATGCGCAGGTCGGAGAGCAGGGCGGCAAACTGCGCGTCTGCCGCCATCAGCAGCTTGGCGGCCTGGCAAAACAGACCCAGCGCCACCAGAGCGGCCGCCGCCGTCCAAATCGCCGTCTCTGTGCGCGGCTTGCCCTTCCTCCAGCCCAGTCTGGTCAGCCCGAACCAGAGCGTACGGATGCGCAGGAAAAAATGCCGGAAGGGAATGATCACGAAGCCGTTGAGCGCGTCCGCCGGGAGCAGCCGCCCGCTCTCCCCCTCCAGAAATCTGCCGCCCCGGCTGAGCACATACCATACGGCAAAAACGTGCAGATACAGAAAAGCGTGCGCCGTGCTCCACACCAGACCGCCCGGCTCGTATATCGTTTCCCCCGGGTCAATTATGCGCACATGCGCCGGATGCAGCAGCATGCCCAGCAGGGTAATGCCAAGGCAGCCCAGCCAAAACCAGTTCTCCCGCAGCCGGGGCTTTCCCCAGTATACCATCTCTGTCACCGCCACGAACAGCAGCGTGAAGGGCAGCAGCCACAGGGTCTGCGTTGGCA
>CACZSJ010000187.1 GCA_902783825.1 Oscillospiraceae bacterium
GCTATTGTATCACTTTATTATATAACATCTTGATGAAAAAGGCAAGAATCAGTGTGTTGTTTATTTTAAATATTTGTCAGATTCCCGCGTCTATCTCTCGTAAAGCGGCGCAAGCCCCCTTCACCTGTTCCGGGGTAACAAAGGGCGAGAAGCTAAAGCGCAGGGTTCCCGTTTCCAGCGTGCCGGCGCTTTCGTGTGCAACCGGAGCGCAGTGTAAACCACTTCGTACGCAAATTCCACGCTGTGCCAGACGATTTGCCAGGGACTCCCCGTCGTGTTTTGTGCTGCGGACGGATAGCACCCCGGACTGTGTCCCCTCTTCGCCGACATAAACAAGGAGTGTGCTATTTTGCAATTCTCGCCGCATGATCTGCAGCAAGTTCAGCTCGTGATGGAAAATGTCTTCTGTTCCTCGCTCTCTGACATACTGAATGCCAGCCAGGAGTCCTGCAATACCGCACACATTGTGCGTACCGGCTTCCAGTTGATCGGGTAGATAGTCCGGCATTCTCTGGAGTACACTTTCTGATCCGGAGCCTCCATGCAGAAGCGGTATTCCAGCATCTGAGCAAATGAGTATTCCTGTGCCCTGTGGTCCAAAGAGCGCTTTGTGTCCAGGCATGGCTATGAAGGCCGCTCCAAGCTTCTTTGCATCCAATTCCAGCACCCCGGCGGATTGAGATGCATCTACGATCAGCGGCACTCTATTTTCTCTACACAATTCAGCAATCTCATAGATCGGAAGAATATAGCCAAAAGCGTTGGATACATGGGTGCATACGGCAAGAGACGCGCCAGGCAGTTTTCTTTTAAACTCTTCCATGGTAGTATCCGGAGAAAAAAGTTTCCGTCCCGCCACACAGATGTCTGCATGCCAGGCGACTAAAGGACGTGTCACAGAATTGTGCTCAAATCCAGAAATCACAACCTTTTCTCCGGAGCGCAACATTGAATGAATTGCCAGATTCAGCGCATGGGTTGCGTTCATAGTAAAAACGATCTGCTCCGGATTGTCCACATGGAACAGATCCGCGGCAGCCTGCCTGCAATTGTAGACCGTTTCTGCCGCCAACATGGAAGGTCTGTGCCCGCCTCTTCCAGGACTGGCCATCGTATGCATGGCTTCCAGAACGGCGTGTGCGACAGATGCAGGCTTAATCAGCGTTGTTGCAGCATTATCCAGATAAATCACGTGAGCACCTCTGCATATGCGCCGTTATTGTTCGCGTAAACTTTTCCAAGAAGCATATTCTCTTTTTTCAGGATCCGTACGGCTTCCTCCAATTTCCGTTTCAGAGAGAGGGCATAGGTGCAGCCGCGACTGCTCAAGCCCTGTGGCGCCTTGGTTACGGCCACAATGATTCCGCGGCGTTCCAGCAACCTCGCAGATCGCTGCGCATGGGTCAGAGATCTGCACATAATCAAATATTCCGTCATATATTGCTCCAATCCGTCGCCTCAGCGGCAGACATTGTTCTTTCGTCACGCGCAAAAAACGCAAGCCCCGTCGGGATCCATGCCCGACGAGGCTCAGCATCAGCGCATAGACACTCCATTCTATGCGTAACACCATCTCATGTTAATCTGCTTTCAGCAAAAGCGCCACCGCATGCGCTGCAATTCCCTCTCCGGTTCCGGTAAATCCCAGCCCTTCTTCCGTAGTTGCTTTTACGCTGATGCACTCAGGGGAAACATCCATCACTTGCGCAATCCGTTCCCGCATTTTGGGGATATACGGCGCAAGCTTGGGTCGCTGGGCCAATATGGTGCAATCCACATTGGATACTTGATATCCGCGGTCTCTCAGACCTTGCACGACAATGCGCAGCAACTCCGTGCTGTCCGCGCCGGAATAGCGTGCATCACTGTCCGGAAACCACTGTCCGATATCTCCAAGGGCAGCGGCACCCAGCAAGGCGTCCATCAGCGCGTGGACAAGCACGTCGGCGTCCGAATGCCCATGCAGGCCTTTTTCGTACGGAATCCTGACGCCGCCGAGGATAAGAGGGCGATCTTCTACCAGACGGTGCACATCATATCCATGTCCGATCCGCATCTGTAGTCCCCCTGTTGCGTAAAATTGCTTCCGCCAAAACACGATCCAACGGCGTTGTCAGTTTTATATTCTCTTCCTCTCCGGGAACGCTGTAGATTGTCACGCCCAGCTTTTCAAGGGCGGAGCTGTCGTCCGTACAGACCTCCTGTCCTTTCACGGCACGGGTCAGCGCGCCTTTGATCAAGGCCGCATCAAAAACCTGCGGCGTTTGAATCCGAACCGTAAGGTCACGATCTACATCACCGCAGAGCTTGCCCTCTTCATCAAGGCATTTCATGGTATCCACACAATGCAGTACGGGAACTGCCGCCAAATGTTCATAGGCAGCCTGCACGACCCGGCGAATGAGAGCTTCTGTCACAAGAGGACGCGCTCCATCATGGATCGCGATAAGCTTTGCCCGACTATTTACTTCGGATACGCCAGCCAGGGCGGACTCCATGCGAGAGTTCCCGCCGCAGATTACTTTGCTGACTTTTGAGATCTCATACTTTTTGCACAGATCCGCCACGTGCTCCAGCTTCTCTTGCCGGGTCACGACGACGATTTCCTGGACAATATCCGTATGCTCAAAGGGCAGAAGTGTTCTTATCAAAACCGGTAAGCCGCCCAGGGCGCCCATAATTTTGTCGGAGCCCATTCGCTGTGCACTCCCCGCCGCCACAATCACGGCGGAACAGCAGGGAGCTTCTTCAGCCTTTCTAAAAAGCTTTCTGATGTTCATGCTTTTCCCTTCTTACACATTGTCCCCATTAAGCTGCCGCATCCGATAAAAGTTCATCATACCATCGTGCATGTCATCCAGATGCTTGAGCATTTTCCCCGCTCCATAAGCGGCACAGGAAATAGCGTCGTCTACCACCACGGTTCGAATCCCGGTGCTGCGTTCGATCAGTCGGTCAATGCCGTAAATCAGGCTGCCGCCACCGGACATGATGATGCCGTTCTTTTCCAGATCACCCACCACCTGGGGAGGCGTGCTGTCCAGAACGTTGTGAATCGCTTCAAGAATTCGATTCATAGGCTCGACGAAGGCTTCGATCAGTTCGTTGGAGCTGATGTTCACCGTCTTGGGCGATGCTGTGGACAAATTGCGTCCGGTCACCTCTTCAACGCCCATATCCGGCCGCTGCAGAACACAACCGATGCTGCGCTTGAGTTCCTCCGCTGTTCCAAGCCCGATCAAGGTGTCATACTTACGACGCACATAGTTTACAATGGCTTCGTCAAAGCTGGCGCCGGCAATCTTAATGGACTGGCAGGCCACCACGCCGCCCGAAGCGATGGTCGCAATCTCCGTGGTACCGCCGCCGATATCTATGACCAGACTGCCTTCCGTTTTGGATACATCTACACCGGCGCCTACCGCAGTTGCAACTGCGGACTCTAACAGATAAACCTTACGCGCACCGGCCTCAATGGCCGCGTCAATCATAGCACGTTCCTCAACACCAGAGATGCTGCTGGGTACACAGGCAAGGATACAGGGCTTGAAAAGGCTGAAGGAGGTAATGCGAGTGACGAGCTCCCGCAGCATTTGCGCTGCCATTTCATAATCAGAAATCACACCATATCGCACCGGATGGATTGCTACAATATTGGCCGGCGTACGCCCCAGCATTCTCTGGGCATCCTGACCAACCTTCACCATTTTTCTTTTGGTTTTATCCAAAGCGACCACAGTCGGCTCCCGTGCGACAACGCCCTTCCCCTGCTCAAACAGCAAGGTTGAAGAAGTCCCCATATCTACCGCAATATCTCTTTCGAAAATGAGCATACCGATTCACCTCATATCTTCATGTTCCCTAATCTCGTTTGCGGGCAACCGCAAGCCCAATGACCTCGGCAGCACCGGCGGCCTTCAGCGTTTTCGCGCATTCTGCAAGCGTCGCACCGGTCGTCACAATATCATCCACAAGCAGCACACGCTTACCGGATACTGCCGATTCATTCAGCGCAGCGTAAGCGCCAGCAATATTCGCCTTGCGTCTCATCGCGTTTCCCGTCCGGGATTGAGCCGGGGTATTGCGCACTTTTCTCAGCAGCGCCAAGCATACAAGACCTTGCCTCTTGGCAAGTTCCTCGCCCAGAAGCCTCGCTTGATCATACCCTCGCCGTCTTAGCCGCCGCTTGCTCAGCGGCACCCATGTGATAATATCGCAGGAAATCCCGTTTTCGTCAATACATTTTGACAAAAAATCCCCGTACACAGACGCGTAGGCATTCAAACCATGAAACTTGTATCGCAGCAGAGAGTTGCGAACGTCGCCTTCATAATATAGCGCGGCATAGATGCCGCCCGTTCCGGCGAGCTTTATTCTCTGCGCATCCCCAAGTGTGTAAGGCAGCTTCTTTCTGCAGGCTGGGCAAACCTTAGCGTCTCCATCCAAAAGTCTGTGGCAAAAAGCACAGCGCCGCGGATACAGCAAGTCCAGAAAATAAGACAGGATGTTCATATTATGCCTCACTGAGCGCCTGTAGGCGCATTCTGAGCGCCGCATAGCGCTTGGACTGCTTCACATTGTCGATCATCCGATAGGCTACCGCATCGTCTCCCACGAGAATCAACAGCTCTTTTGCGCGGGTAACGGCCGTATACAGCACATCACGGGTCATCAAGGAAGAAATGCTGCCGTTAAGCGCAAGAATCACAGCCCGAAACTCACTCCCCTGTGCCTTATGTACGGTCATGGCCCAGGCATGCTCAAGCTCTAAAAGTGAGTCAAACCCATAAGTTGCAATGCGACCTTCAAAATCCACAGTCAGGCTCTCCGTCTCCGGTTCCACCCGCAGAATCCTGCCGATGTCCCCATTGTAGATGCCCATGCCACTTCCGGTGTTCGTGGCATTAGTCCATAGGATATCATAATTGTTGCGGATTTGCATCACCCTGTCACCTTCGCGAAAAATCACCTCACCAAAGGCTTTTTCCTTTTTCTCCTTGGCCGGGGGATTCAATGCTGCCTGTAGACACAGATTGAGATGTACTGTACCAAGTTCTCCTTTTTTGGTTGGTGTGAGAACCTGAATCTCCGCTGCTGGAATCTTCATTTTGTCCGGCAGCCGCACGGCGCAAAGCTCAGTGATGGTCTCCACACTTCCAGCCGCCTGGAGCCTCTGAAGGCGAAAGAAATCCCCGGCGTTCTCTGATAAGTCGGGGTGCTGTCCCCGGTTAATCATGTGTGCATTGCGAACAATCCGGCTCCCTTCTTTTTGTCGGAAGATTTCCGTCAGGCGTACTGTAGGTACAACCCCGCTGCGAATGAGCGCGGAAAAGACATTGCCGGGTCCGACAGAAGGCAACTGATCTGCATCTCCTACCAGCACAAGCCTGGCATCCGTCGGCAAAGCCCGGAGCAAAGAGTCCATCAGCTGAATATCAACCATGGAGCATTCATCCAGAATCACAGCCTCGCAGTTTAAGCGATCCTGTTCATTCTTCGCAAACACAACATGCTCGCCATCCTCAGCAAATCTCGCGCCCAAAAGTCGATGGACTGTCTGCGCTTCCCGACCACTGAGTTCTGTAATCCTTTTTGCAGCGCGACCGGTTGGCGCTGCAAGCAAGGTCTTGACGCCAAGTCGGTCAAAGGCCTCCAGGATTGCCCGAATTGCTGTTGTTTTCCCGGTTCCGGGGCCGCCGGTCAGCACCAGAATTTGATGCTCCACAGCCAGGCGGATTGTCTGCTTCTGAAGCTGTGCGAATCGGATTCCTTGCTGCTCTTCCAGCAGACTGATAAGCATTTCCACATCAACATGGTTTTCAAAACGTCCCTGGCTCATCCGGGTCAGACGCCTGGCCGCGTTCAGCTCTGCCTCATAAAGCTCGGGAAGATAGCAGGCATGGCAGCCGGCAATTTCTTCATAGCGAATCCCGCCGTTCCCGATCAGATCGGCGATGCCCTGATCCACATCCTCTTCTTCTACTTGGATCAATTCCGCCGTTGCAGCCGCCAGTTTTCCTCTTGGAATAAAACAGTGGCCGTTTCCGGTGTTATGCCGCAGCTCGAACAAAATAGCCGCGTGAATGCGATTCTTGCTGGTTCCGTCTAAGCCCATTTCCATGGCAAGATGGTCTGCCTCGGCAAAGCTGCCACCAATATGGGTGGCAGCCAGAAGATAAGGGTTTTCACGAATCAGCTCCAGCGCGTCGTCACCGTAATGCTTATACAGTTGCATGGCAAGGATAGGGCGTAGACCAAAAGAGCAAATAAATTCCATCAGACGCCGCATGCCCGTTTGTTTGCGGAAGCTTGCTGATATTTTTTCCGCTTTAGGGCTGCTGATCCCTCGGATTTGGGTCAAACGCGCGGGGTCATTTTCCAGAACATCCAGCGTTTTTTCACCGAATCGGTCTACCAGAAGCGAGGCAGTTGCTGGGCCAATGCCCCGGATAGTTCCACTGGCCAGATACTCATAGATAGCCTGGGCGCTGCGAGGCATCAACCGCTGCGCAAAAGCAGCTCGGAACTGTTTACCGTGAACCTTATGCGACATCCATTCACCACTGGCAATCATGGTCTCTCCTGGCGCAGCATATGGGAAAGTCCCCACAACCGTGACCCGTTCACCATTTTCATCCATAAGGCGGAGGACAGTATAGCCATTTTCTTCGTTTTTGAAAATGACAGTCTCGACTGTGCCTGAGATTTCTAATAATTCTCTGTCCTGATCCATTATTCCGTCGTTTCCTCCGTCTGTTTTTCCAGCAGCGGTTTCAAGAATTGCCCGGTAAAGCTATCTTCGCAGGCAGCGCATTCCTCAGGAGTTCCAGCAAACACCTGGTACCCGCCGGCATCGCCGCCCTCGGGGCCCAAATCGATGATATAATCTGCTACCTTGATGACATCCAAATTGTGCTCAATGACCACAACGGTATTTCCCGCCTGTACAAAGCGATCCAGAATGCTGATCAGCTTATGCACGTCGGCAATATGCAAGCCAGTGGTAGGTTCATCCAGAATGTATACCGTGCTGCCCGTGCTTCGCTTAGATAACTCGGTGGCAAGCTTCACACGCTGCGCCTCACCACCGGAGAGCGTGGTGCTTGACTGTCCAAGTTTGATATAGCCAAGCCCAACATCATAGAGCGTTTGAATCTTATTATAAATCTTCTGCTGGTTGGAAAAGAAGTTGCAGGCTTCTTCCACCGTCATATCCAGAACCTCTGCGATGTTTTTCCCTTTGAATCGCACCTCCAGGGTCTCTCGATTGTATCGCTTACCTCCACAAACGTCACACGGAACATACACATCCGGCAGGAAGTGCATTTCGATCTTCAACAGACCGTCACCGGAACAGGCCTCGCAGCGTCCGACCTTGACGTTAAAAGAGAAGCGCCCCTGATTGTAGCCACGCAAACGTGCGTCCTGTGTGGATGCAAACAGATCTCGGATATCATTGAACGCGCCGGTATAGGTTGCCGGATTGGAGCGTGGGGTCCGCCCGATCGGGCTTTGATCCAGGGCGATCACCTTGTCCACGTAGGAAAGGCCATCGATTCCCTCGCATTTTCCGGGGCGAACTTTTACACGGTTTTTTTCTGCCGCCAGTGTTTTATACAACACTTCGTTGATGAGCGAAGATTTGCCGCTGCCGGATACGCCGGTTACACAAATCAGAGTACCCAGCGGCAAGCGAACATCGATATTCTTTAGATTATTCTCCTGAGCGCCGCGGATTACAAGGCTTTTTCCATTCCCTTTTCGGCGGGATGAAGGGACAGGAATCCGCTTTTGACCGCTGAGATACTGTCCGGTAATCGACTCTCTGCAGGCACAAATATCTTCAATGGTTCCGGAACATACAACTTGGCCGCCGTTGATGCCGGCACCGGGACCGATGTCAATGATATGGTCAGCTTCCCGCATCGTCTCTTCATCGTGCTCCACAACGATCAGAGTATTGCCCAAATCCCGCAGTTGCTTGAGCGTTCGCAGAAGCTTCGCATTGTCCCGCTGGTGCAGACCGATGCTGGGCTCATCCAAAATGTAGAGAACGCCCATAAGACTGGAGCCAATTTGCGTTGCCAGCCGAATCCGCTGGCTTTCCCCTCCGGAGAGAGTGGCAGCCGTGCGAGCAAGCGACAGGTACCCCAAGCCCACGCTTTGCAGAAAGCCAAGACGCGCCTTGATTTCCTTGAGAATCCGCTCAGCAATGATCATTTCTTTTTCACTGAGCTGGAGCGCTTCCAAGAAGTCCAACGCCTTAAACACAGAGAGTGCAGTAAATTCCGTAATGCTAATTCCGCCGACCGTCACAGCCAAGGCCGACTTTTTCAGGCGTTGTCCATGACAGTCTGGACAGGGAGTTTCAGACATGCAATCTTCAATATCTGCTCGCATGGCCGGGCTTTGCGTTTCCTTGTAGCGTCGTTCCAAATTGTTGACAATGCCCTCAAATGGACGTTTGATGACCCCAAATCCCTCATTCTTCTCATAGCGAAGCTGCAAGGGCTCACCTTTTGTGCCATACATGATCGCGTCAATGGCTTCCTTCGGCAGATTCTGAAGCGGATCTGTCAGTTTAAAATGATACTTCCTCCCAAGGGCTTCAAAGTACATTTTGGAAATGGTGTCCCCACGGACATTCCCCCAGCCGCTGGCCGTAATTCCCCCGTCCATAATGCTGAGTTTGGGATTCGGCATAATCAGCTCCGGATCCACCAGCATCTGCATGCCGAGACCCGTGCAAGTAGGACAGGCGCCATAGGGATTATTAAACGAGAACAGGCGCGGCGCCAATTCCTCAATGGAAATTCCGCAATCCTCACAGGCGTAATTTTGCGAAAAAGAGATTTGTTTCTTTTCATCTATCAGATCCACATACAGCAATCCCCCGGACAATGCCAATGCTGTCTCCGCGGAATCAGTAAGCCGGCGTAGAATATCCGGTTTGATGACCAGTCGATCTACTACGATTTCGATGTTATGCTTTTTGTTCTTCTCCAGGCGAATCTCTTCCGCAAGATCATAGGAGATACCATCCACTCTGACACGCACATAACCGGATCGCTTCGCGTCCTCAAACACTTTGGCGTGCTCACCTTTACGCCCGATTATCACGGGAGCCAACAGTTGAATTCTGCTCCCCTGCGGCAATTCAAGGATACGGTCTACAATCTGGTCAATGCTCTGCTGATGGATTTCTTTTCCGCATTTCGGACAGTGCGGGACCCCAACCCGAGCCCAGAGAAGGCGCAGGTAATCATAGATCTCCGTCACGGTGCCCACGGTAGAGCGCGGGTTCTTGGATGTGGTCTTTTGATCAATGGAAATCGCCGGTGAGAGCCCTTCAATATAGTCAACATCCGGTTTGTCCATCTGCCCAAGGAACATTCGCGCATAAGAACTCAAGCTTTCCACATAGCGGCGCTGTCCTTCGGCATAAAGAGTATCAAATGCCAAACTGGATTTTCCGCTACCGGACAGTCCAGTCACCACCACCATCTTATTGCGTGGAATCTCCAGATCAAAGTTTTTTAAGTTGTTCTCTCTTGCGCCTTTGATAAAAATGCTCTCTTGCATGTTTACTCCTCTGACACCAGGTCTGCTGTAACGCCGCGGGTCAATTGCATCAAGCTCTGGGGAGCCAGCTCAAGCTGCCAGCCGATTTTGCCTGCGCTGACAGCTACGGTTTTAAGCTTCTCCAGGCTGTCGTGAAAAAAAGTTTGATATTGTTTTTTCATCCCAATGGGAGAGCAACCGCCCCGCACATATCCGGTCAAAGCTAAGAGCTCCTTCACCGGGACCATTGCTATGGATTTCTCTCCTGCCGCCTTTGCCGCTTTTTTTAGATTCAGCTCACAGCATACGGGGATCACAAAAACGTAGATTCGTCTACTGGCACCGCTGCATACAAGCGTTTTCCAGACAGCCCGGGGTTCTAAGCCCGTCATTGCAGCAACCTGCATGCCATCTACCGCTTCATTTCCGTGGGGATAGCTGTGTGACAGATAGCGAATGCCTTTCTGTTCCAGGATGCGCATGACATTGGTTTTTTGTTCTTGCAAAGCGATTCCCCGCCTTTCCCACAGTGCTGCGGCAACCGATCCTTAACCACTTTATTATAGCTTACTTTGGGAGTGGTTTCAACAAGGAAAATCCAAAGAAAAACAGCTCCACAGAATTTGGCAAGCGCCCCGGGCTTTCATGAAGCTTCTCAGGGCGCTTGCTGGATCAAGTGTTATATATGGGCGTTGGAAAACCGAATCGATTGAACGAGCATTGTGCCATCAGCTCCCTCATTCTTTCCGCTTTCGTATGATTGTGCCGGCCGACGCAAAACGCGGAAGGCGCATATGCAGCTCCATCATGGCACGGCGGGTATCGGTAAGCCGTTGCCCCTCCTGGTCATAAATGTCACCGACTGTAAACCCAAGGGGCGGCAGCCCCGGGAGCAGCAGTTCCAAACGGTCGCCAGGAAAAAACTTGTTGCGCTGGGTCAACGTGGCATTGCCTTCTGCGTCACAGTCGACGACCACGGCCATGATTTCCGCCTTGCTGTCGTATAGGGAGTTGGCGTAATGCTCTCCTGGCTGCTGGAAATAGAAACCCGTGGAATAGGGACGGTGACTGACCATCTCCGTCTCCTCAACCCAAAGCGGATCCAATGGGTTGCCAGCAAGCGCCGCATCCAAAGCCTGACGATAGGCATTGGTCGTAACAGCCGTGTAATAGGCCGACTTCATGCGCCCTTCGATTTTCAGGCTGCTCACCCCAGCCTCCAGCAATTCGGGGATATGTTCAATCATACACAAATCACGGGAGTTGAGGATATGGGTCCCCTCGTCCTCGGTGATTTCGAAATACTCACCCGGTCGTGTTTCTTCCACCAGATGGTATTTCCAACGGCAGGGCTGGGCGCATTGGCCACGGTTGGCATCGCGTCC
>CACZSJ010000188.1 GCA_902783825.1 Oscillospiraceae bacterium
AGATGATACCACAGCTCCGGCTTTTCTGTCAAGAATTCCCGCCCTTTCGGACTTTTGAAAACCAACAGGATAGAATAGCATTCTATGCCCACACCTGTGCAGGCACACGCTGAGGGAGATCCCCATTTGCGCGCCAAAAACCAGCTCAACAGCGCAATGAACAGGATCCTCCTGTGCGGGCTTGACCGCGCCTGCTCCAAATTACAGTCGCAGCAGAAAAAAGGCGTGCAGCAATAGCCAGCACTCTCCTATCGATATGGAACGCAGCCTGGAAATCAAATGACCACGGAAAAGAAGCGCTTGACTTCGTTCATTTTTTGCTGTATAATCCCGAACAATGAACAGATTATGTAATATGGAGTACTCAATCCATGACAAAAAACGAATTTAACCTGCTGTACGCGATCAAAAAACACGGCCTGCTCAGCACCCGGAAGCTGCGGGATCTGGCCAGCTTGTCCACCGGCTACATCTCCCAGACGATCAAGCGCTTTTCCGCCCAAGGGCTTCTGGACAAAAACGGCCTCACCGAACAGGGTCTGCAGGCGCTGCAGCCCTACAAAGTGGACAATGCCATCATCATGGCCGCCGGCATGTCCACCCGCTTTGTCCCGCTGAGCCTGGAAAAGCCCAAGGGCCTGCTGGTGGTCAAAGACGAAGTGCTGATTGAGCGGCAGATCCGCCAGCTTCAGGAGGCCGGTATCCGGGAAATCGTGCTGGTTCTGGGCTACAAAAAGGAAGCCTTTTTCTACTTGGAAAGCAAATATGAAGGCATCCGTATCGTCATCAATCCCGAATACAACATCAAGAACAACACTCATACCCTGTACCTTGCCCGCGCCTACATGGGCAACTCCTATATCTGCTCCTCGGACGACTATTTTGAGCGCAATCCCTTCGAAGACTACGTATATCAGTCCTACTACGCGGCAATCCACGTGACGGAAAAGACCAACGAATGGTACATGTACCCCGACAGCAAGGGCAACATCGCCCGGGTGGAGAAAAGCGGCGCCGAAGGCGACATTATGCTGGGTCACGTCTACTGGGATCGCGGCTTTTCCGCCGCCATGCTGCAACTGTTCGAGCAGGACCGCTCCGTCGGCCATTACGACCAGGAGCTTTGGGAACAGGTGCTGTCGGACAACCTGAAAAAGCTGCCCCCCATGGAGATCAAAGTCTACCCTCCCGACGTCATCTTTGAATTTGACTCCTTAGAGGAGCTGCGGGCCTTCGACGCCAACTACGTCAATCACACCCACAGTCAGATCATGCACAACATCACCCGCGTGCTACACTGCAGCGAAAGCGAGATTCTCCATTTCCGCCTCATCAAGGAGGGGCTCACCAATTCCTCCTTTGTGTTCGAAGTCCGGGGAGAACGCTACGTCTATCGCCATCCCGGCGAGGGAAGCTCCGCGCTGGTTTCCCGCACCCATGAAAAGGCGGCCCTGGAACTGGCAAAGTCCGTCGGTATTGAGCCCTGTTTTTTGTACATGGACGCCCAGGAGGGCTGGAAAATCAGCCGATACGTAGAAGACGCCCGGATCCCCCGCTATGACAGTTTTGCGGATTCTCAGAGAATCCTGGCCGTGCTGCGCAGGCTGCATGAAAAGAAGCTGTCCGTGGACTGGTCGTTCCTCCCCTGGGAGGACGCCTGCCGGATCGAGACCATCCTCCGCCGGAAAAAAGGCGGTATTGCCGATCCGCAGTTTGACCGACTGAAAGGCGATGTGGAAAAATGCTACCGCAGCTGCCAGGATGACGGCGTAGCGCCGTGCTTTTGCCACTGTGACACCTATGCGGCCAACTGGATGCTCACCGAGCAGGGCGACACGATTTTGATCGACTGGGAATACGCCGGCAACGCCGATCCCGGCTGCGATCTGGGCAGTTACATCATGGACTCCCTGTGGGAAATCGACCAGGCGGAGCGTTTCATCCGGGAATACTGCGGCAAGTCCTATACCGACCGGCTTCGCTTCCATTATCTGGCCTACACGGCCCTCGTCGCCTACCACTGGTATGTGTGGGCTCTGTATCGGGAGGCTTGCGGCGCCGTCATGGGCGAAAACCTGTACAACTGGCGCGTAATGGCCAAGCGCTACAGCAGCTATCTGATTGCGCAATACGGGCTGGAATAAGCCCTTTTCCACACAGCGGCGACACAGCCGCGCATACAAAACAAATGAAAAAGGAGTAGAGACACAAGTATGGCAGAATTGGTAAGAGAAATCGTGGCAGAAGATTTGCCCAAGGTGAAAGAGCTGATCCGGCTTGCTACCGGACGCCAGGACATCGCGGACATTCAGCGGCTTGGCGGCATGACCAACCATTCCTATCGGGTCATCATGGAGAGCGGAGAAGAGTATCTGGCCCGTATCCCCGGCGAAGGGACCGAGGAAATGATCAACCGCCTGGACGAGCGCAAGAGCACAGAGCTGGCCTGCAGCTTGGGAATCGACAGCCCTCTGCTCTACTTCTCCGACGACGGCTGCAAGGTCATGGGCTTCATCCACGACCCGCAGCCCATGGACGAAGCGGTGATGCGCCAGCCGGAGGTTTTGCGCCAGGCTGCCGACATCTTCCGCCGCTTGCACAGCTGCGGCAAAGACACCGGCGTACCCTTCGAGGTGTTTGAAATGGCCGCTCTGTACGAGAGAATCATCCGAGACGGCGGCGTTGCCTTCTATTCGGATTACGCGCAGATCAAGCAGACGGTCATGGACGTCAAGGCTGAAGTTGATCGCAACGGCGCGCAGCCCAAAGTCCCCTGCCATAACGACTCCCTGGTGGGAAACTGGGTTCTGGACGGCAGCGGCAAGCTCTGGCTGATCGACTGGGAATACTCCGGCATGAACGAGGCCATGTGGGATCTGTCCTGCCTGTCCATCGAAGCCGCTTACGAGGCGGCGGATGACGAAGCCCTGCTGGAGGCCTACTACAGCCGTCCGGCCACAGTGGAGGAAAAGAAGCGCTTTATCGCGGCCAAGCTGTATGTGGACTATCTCTGGACCCTCTGGGGTCTCACCCGCGTCCCCTTCGACGGACAGTTTATGCAAGAATACGCAGACGACCGCTATGCGCGGCTGAAGCAGAACATCCAGGCGTATCAGGCGCTTGATTAAAAGGAGGAACCCCCATGATTGCTGGAATACTTGCAGGCATTACCTGGGCCTTAGAAACCATCATTCTTGGCATCGCCCTTGCCATGTCTCCCTTTGTCAGCACAGAGCAGGCCATTCTTTTGGCGCCCTTTGTGTCCACCTTCATCCATGACGCTTTTTCCGCCATTTGGGCATGTGCCTACAATGGCGTGCGCGGCAACCTCCCGCTGGTGCTCAAGGCCCTGAAAACCCGCAGCGGTCGCTTTGTGGCCCTGGCAGCGGTAATCGGCGGCCCTGTGGGCATGACCGGCTATGTGTTGGCCGTGGCCAACATGGGCGCCTCCATCGGCGCGGTATCCAGCGCCATTTTCCCGGCCATCGGCGCCGTACTGGCCTACTTCTTCCTGAAAGAAAAAATGTCCTGGTACCGTTGGCTCTTCCTGCTGCTCTCCCTGCTGGGCGTATATGGCCTGAGCTACAGCCCGGAGCTGAACATCACCAACTTCTGGCTGGGTGTGGCCGGGGCGCTGATGTGCGCTTTCGGCTGGGGCATCGAGGCCGTGATCATCGCCAAGTGCGTCCAGGATGACGCCGTCACCGACGAGATCGCCCTGCAGATTCGCCAGACCACCTCCGCCCTGACCTACGGACTGATCCTCCTTCCCGTCATGAAGGGCTGGGGCTTTACCCTCTCTCTGTTCAGCGGCACCGGCTGGCTCATCCCCACCATTGCCGTGGCCGCCATGTTCGCCACGGTATCCTACCTGTTCTACTACCGGGCCATCACCCAGATCGGCGCCTCCAAGTCCATGGCACTGAACATCAGCTACTCTGCCTGGGCCATCGTTTTTACGGTTTTGATCTTCCGGGATATGAGCCTGCTCAATCCCGTGACCATTCTCTGCGCCCTGGTGGTTCTGGTTTTCAGTATCCTCGCCGCGGCGGATTACAAGGAACTGTTCCAAAAGAGCTGAATATCGGCCCTGC
>CACZSJ010000189.1 GCA_902783825.1 Oscillospiraceae bacterium
ATGGTATTGTTAAGCAACAAAAAAGTAATAGCGGCAAACAAACTGCGCAAATTTTCAACTTTGTTTGCCGCCTGCCTTCGGAATATCCAGGGCTTCATGTCAGAAGATCCGGACATACCAAGCATACATAAAAGCGGCAACCCGGATCAACGGGATGCCGCTTTTATCGGATGTGGTGTTTCCCTTGCGTCGCTTCCCGCGTCTTTTACAGGAGCAAGGCTGCGAGATGATACACGACGCAGGAGAGAATCAGCGCGCCGCCAACATAGAAGGCAGCGATCCTTGCCGTCCACTTCAGCGAGTGAGATTCCCTGTAGGTCGTGGAGAGCGCCATGACGCAGGGGATGTTAAAGGTACAGGCGCCCAGGAAGGCCAGCGCCTCCGCCTTGCTCACCATCTCCGACATGGCCTGGCCCAGCACAGCATTATCGGTTGCGACGCTGTAGGCAGAGCGGAAGGTCGCATCCAGGACGGTACCGCTTCCAACGAATAGGGCATTCAGTACACCCAGAACGGCCTCTTTGGCAAAAGCGGAGCTCAGGAAGCCGATGAACGTCCTCCAGCCCAGGCCGAATATGCGCGTCACAGGCTCAATTGCTGTTCCGATCTTATAGAGGAGGCTGTCCGCAACGTTCCCGGTGCCGCTGTAGGAGAAGGCCCAGAACAGCAGAGAGATCAGCGTGACGGTGCGCAGCGCTCTTTTGAAGATGTCAAAGGCTTTGAGCAGCGCTTCTTTCGCGATGTGCTTCCAGTGCGGTTTGTGGTACGGGGGCAGTTCCATGATCATACCGCTGCGGGCATTTTCCGACACCAGCCTGCGCCCAAATACTTTGGATACGATCGTCATGAGCAGCACGACGTAAAGCAGAATGCCCAGGATCACCAGCATCGTCTGCAGGGGAGTGAAAAACATGGAGCTGATGACGGGGATGATTGTCCAAATCGATGCGCAGGGAACCGCCCACACCACGGCCATGGTCAGCATACGCTGACCCCAGTTGTCCATGACGCGCGTACCGCAAGTGCCGCCAATGGTGCAGCCAAAGCCCATCAGAATCGGGCAGATGGCCTTGCCCTGCAAACCGAGGCCGGACAGCATGGCGTCAAACTGATACGCTGCTCGCGCCAGGAATCCGATTTCCTCCAGATATCCGAAGACGAGATTGACGCCGAAGACGAAGCCGGACATCGCAATACAGAAATACAGGGTGTTGGGAAGAATGATACTGAAAATGGACACGAGCCAGGGATGCACGTTCCAGGAGATGAGAAGACCGGCAATGGGCTTATTGAGCACTTGCGGAATCATGGCGCCGATTCCCATCAGCGGCAAGCAGATGAGCATGGCCGCCAGAAAGCCCAAAATGATGATGCCAAAGCAGACAAATTTGCCCCAGATCGGGCGCAACAGCCGCTTATCCCGCTTGCTCAGTTCAAAAGGCTTCTGTTCCGAATGGGATACGTCCGCGAGCATGCGCTGAATCCACAGGAATTTTGCCTCGCTTTCCGCTTGGATCGCCTCGGCAGAGGCGCCGCCTCTTTCTTTCGGAAGCTTCGGCACGGAGATGAGCTTGTGCGGCGCTTCCAGTTCGCGGGCAAAAAGCTTCTTGAGCTCCTCATAGCCCGTGCTTTCGGCTGCTGTGAAGGGCAGAACCGGGATGCCGAGCTTTTGTTCAAGCAGCTGATGGTCGATTTCTTTTTGCTGGGCCTTTGCCACGTCCATCATGTTCAGCAACAGCACGGCCGGCTTGTCCAGCGCGGCGAACTCTGCCACCATATACATACTGCGTTCGAGCTGCGAGGCGTCAACCAGGATACAGACAAGATCGGCCTGGCCGGAGTTGATGTGTTCGGCGGTGATGATCTCCTCGTCGGAGTTGCCGGTGAGACCGTAGCTGCCGGGCAGATCGGTCACGGTGTATTTCGTGCCCTCGTATGTATAGAAGCCTTCGTTTTTCTCGACTGTCTTGCCCGGCCAGTTGCCCACGTGCTGCCGAGAGCCGGTCAGCGCGTTATAGACCGTGGATTTGCCGGAGTTGGGCTGTCCCAATAGCGCAATTCTTGTGTTCATACGGCATCTACCTCTATTCTTTCCGCATCTGCGCGGTTGACGGCAATCAGCGTTTCCCGCAGATAAATCAGCACGGGCATTCGTCGGTCATTGCGTACGGTCTGGAACGTCGTGCCCTCTGTGAGTCCGATGGCGGTGATGCGCCTGGCAAAATGCGCATCTCCCGTGATCCGCCGGATCAATCCGACTTGATTGGGCTGCATGGTTGTAAGCTTCATGTTATCCTCCACCTCTGTCTTTTTGCGAATATGTGTGATATGGGGCGCCTCTACGTTGAGGCACACAAAAACGGTTCCCTGTCGGTTTCGTACAAGGAACCGTTTGCCCCTTTCCTATGGCACGATGAGGATGCTTGCCAGGAGCATCGCTGTTGCCGGGAGCCATATATGCAGCAGCTTTCGTTTAAGCATGTTCCGTGCCCCACGTCTGCTCACGGCTGCACCTCAAAGGAGCGCTTTCCCCAGCGCTCTGCAGGCCTCGGCGTCGGCTCCCTCGGGGGCGCCGTTGACCAGGACGCTCTCGCAGCTGAGCTGGATGCCGCAGGCCCGGCAGTCCGCCTCCCAGTTGCGCATCCACTCGCCGTCGCCCCAGCCGTAGGAGCCGAAAAGGGCGACGCGCTTGCCGGACAGGCTCTTCTTGACGC
>CACZSJ010000190.1 GCA_902783825.1 Oscillospiraceae bacterium
CTCCCGTTTGTTGTTTGGCGCTGGGTATCGATGCTCTTTTATCCGGGGCCCGTTGCAGTTTTTGCATTGATTTAGGTCTTGAGCAATTTCTGTTTCAAAAATATCTGGATCGTCATTTACAACATTTAATTCCCGAATCCCCAGTTCCTGCGTCCGCTTCATATTGATCATTTCTTTCTCCCCAAATGCTTTCTATTAGTTTTATTGTAAGTATAGCACAAACGCAAAGCAGAAAAAAGCCTACGTAAAACTTTACTAAACGCCTTTCTTGTACTTTTGTTGCGGCATAATAGATGTAGCAAAAGGTTCCTTTCGCGAAAAAAACAAACAAGGACCTCCTGTGATGGCCACGCAAGAGGTCCTGGAAAGGAAAAAATGTATTCACTCCCCACAAAAAAGTCTTTCACCACAAGCAATCCCAACATCAATGCTCTTCTGCGCTATACGCCCCACGAGGATGGAACGATCCGCATCAGCGGCTATGCTGTGGACGCGAAGACCGGGATCCGTTTGGACGGCGTCAAGGCCAAGGTCAAGCAGGCAAAGGCACCGGAAGACATCGCGCTGAAAGAAGGCTATCTGATTCAAGCAATTCTCGCTGATCTCCCCAGTGTCAACTCTTCTCCGCGGACGCACCACAGTGCTTTCCCGGACGGTTATGTCAGCAGTGCTTTCCGGGAACTCCTGGAAGGTGGAGACAACATTTCCCCCTCTTGGAACCCCAAGACGCGCGACGAACACATGGCCTATTTTCGGCGCAACATTCTTCCGTTCCTTTCAGCTCTTGAAGCAGCAAATCTGGTGATGACAGAGACGGATCTGGAGGCTCTGAAAGAGTCACTCATCCGCCAGGCCGCGGAGAACAAGAAGAGCAAGCAGAACATGCGCAGCATCCAGCAGACCGTAAACAAATCGCTTGCCGCAGCGGAGAAGATTTACTCTCGGATGTGCGAGATTCATTCTGAACTGCCGGAAATTCACCTGCACAACGGGGCACGCATTACCAAGTTCCAGCCCGAACAGGCGAAATCGCTTCCGCCTGCGATTCGCTACCGCATGATCTGCCTGTTGGAGGCAGCGGTAGATGACGACCCCAACTTCGCTTTCCACGCTATCCTTATGTTCGCCTTCGGCCTGCGCGACGGCGAAGCCTGCGCCGTCACGAAGCAACAGGTAATCTATCATAAGACCCGTGTGTTAGTCAGTGTGGAACAACAAGTCAAGGATGGCGAAGTAACCGATATCCTAAAAACCAGCAATTCTTATCGGGTCGTGGTTGGCCCCTATTGGCCGCGGATCATGATGCAGCGATGTGAGGATCGCCTCGCCGCTATGGGCGAAGAAATCTCTCCGTACATTGATGTCTCTGAATTCTCCTCCAGACTGAAGGTGATGCTCCAACGCAGCGGGTGTGAAGCGGGTTTCTTCCGCGCCGCGCAGGTGTTGATGGACCATTATCCAGACAAAGTTGACGATTCGATCAATCTTGACGTCACGTCTTATATTCTGCGTCGCGACTATGCCTCACGAGCCCGAAACATCTGCGGTCTCTCTAACGATGAAATCGACGCCTTGCTCGGTCACAAGCGCATGTGGGGCGTGAAACGGAGTCAAGTCAACACGGCACGAACCGATGACCAGGCCAAGATTGCTGAAAAGCTGGAACGCTTCGTCTACAATCCCGAAATCTCTCTCAATCCCGAGTTCGCTCCGATTTCTCTCTTCCCAGATCAGGACATGACTCTTATCCCGTTCAATGCCTACGTATTCCGCAACGACAGCTACTTGCCTCTCTTGGTGGAACTGTGTCTCACTGCCTCGGAGCCTAACGAGGAGATCGCGCTCGTCACGAATACGGATGCCAAGGTCATTGATCACAGCGACACGTTCACGCCCGTAAAGCGTGAAATTATCGGTCTTGCGCACCAAGACCCAGATGAAGAATCAAACAAGGAGGAAGCGACTCATGAAGATTAAAGGCACTGCCTGGGAAGACAGTCGTAGCCACATTGTTCCTGAGGAAGATCATGCTGCCGCATACAATGGCTCTCTCGTCCTCAATGAATGCGAGATGCGTTTCTCCCTACAGCAGCAGAAGCATGGCGCCTATTTATATCGCGGAACGATCAGCGCCATCTCCCCCGCCACCGGGAGGGTAATCAACATTACCCTCCCCGCGAAGGAAGATAGCGATGCGAAAGAAAAGAAAGCCAGTATAAACCTGTATACAAATCTTGACCTCTGTGAGGACATCAAGGCTTATGTGGAGGATCGGGCTTTTGCCCTGTATAGCATGTTCGCCGAAACGATCAGCCGACTTCTTCACGGCACCGCGCGCAAGGAAACGATCACGCCTGCTCTGGCCTACAGTATCCACGGCCATCGCTACATCGACTATGCCCACCCCAAGGCCTCGGAGAATACCAAAACTCGCCATTACAAGAAACTGTCCAAGCTTTTTTCTCGAATGCCTCACAATCCTATGGCAGAATTCTCTTTGCGTCAGACGCGCGACTTCCTGCGTGAAAACGGAGTCCACCCCAAAACTACTGAAGAGCTTCGCGGCTTCTGGCGCTATTGCCTCGAACAGGGAATCTGTCTTGGCGCAGATCCTTTTCCTGTTCAAAACAAGAGGAAGCACTCTGCTGAAGAGATGACCGGAAAGGCTATCAGGCCGGACGAACTCTCCGAGAGTACCCAGGTAGAGGTATATAAGACTTGTCTTGAGGACCCTTCCGGACCCAATTGCGGCATGGCACTCATGCTCTGGGCAAACACGGCAAGCAAGGAGGCCTGTTCTCTTAAATGGAAGCAGATCCATTTCCATGAGGAGGATCCGGACTTGGTATCTGTCGTTATATTAAAATCCGAGTACGCCGGGGCGACCCATATCTATACGCGGCCCGTTTTTCCGCAAGCAGCCCGCATTCTGAAAAGGCGGTATATGCAGCTGCGTGAGCGGTATTCTGTCAAGGCTCTGGACACGATGAACGTCGTATGCCCCCTGAGCAGTGACAGGGAAGCCATGTCTGCCGACGACCTGATCAAATACACTTCCACCCTTCTCCGTGTCTGCGGCGTGCTGAACGGGACCTTTGCCGAGCTCCGCGAACCTAAAAAGGCCGTTTCCCGGAAGCTCGCCGCAAATACATACCGCGCAAATCTGGTTCGCCGCTGCGGTCTGGAGGATGATCCCTATACGGTGAAGTATCTATGCGGGGAATCCTTGCTTGGCAATACCAGCAGCGATAATTACATTTCCTTTTCCGATGATGACGCACTCCTTCGCCTGTACACGATCATGCGTGTCCTGCAGCCCGTTGAGGAGTACGCAGAAACCATGCAACATGACGTTCTTGACAGTGGACGGCATCTCTATCGAATCTTTCCGAAGAAGACTAATCATTGCGCCGGTGCGAAGGTAAGCCTGCGACTGGCGCCTGGGGAAGGCTTTGAGTTGAAGTGTCTGCATGGCCTCGCTGGAAATATCATGGTCCGCGAAGCGGGAGCAGATGGAAAGCCAAAGCGTAAATCTCGCAGGAAAAACGCCTCATAATACTGGGGTCAAAGGGCGATCGAGGTACCGCCGCCTTCGGCCGCACAGACGAACAAGAAAAGCGGTCAGGCTGGGCCTGACCGCTTGGGCTTACTTCTTGCTATTCAATTCTTTCATAATGCCGAGAATATACGACAAGGAATCCGGTTTCAGCTTTTTCGCTTCAGCGATAAACTCCTTTAATGCCTCTGGGTTTTGGTTATCCTCGTCGAAGAACTCTTTCGGCGTAACACCAAGATACTCGCAAATATAGAAAAAGGATTGCATGGCAGGAAGTGACTTCTTGTTTTCAATGTTATTGATGTAGTTGTTCGCTTGTCCCAGTGATAACGACATGTCCCGCGCAGATACACCTTTCAGTGTCCGCAATTTTGCAAGTCGTTCCGGAACAAAATCCTCATACATCAGCCCCACCCCTTTCCATTGCAATAGATTGTACCTCACGCATGCTCAATATTCGCTAAACACAAGAGGGTGTTTGGATTGACATGCTAAATTATATCTATTACAATGGAGAATGTAAAAAAGTTAATCTATCACGAGGGGCGATTGAAATGGGTGGTCGGACCTGTTGTGTGACAGGGCATAGAGATATCGCAAGAGATCAGATCGATTACGTGAAGGAGGCACTAAAGCAGGAGATCGATTACGCGCTTGCCGAGGGATATACGGATTTTATCTTTGGTTTTGCAGAGGGCGTAGACCAATTCTTTGCGGAAGCCGTGCTGGAAAAGAAAAAGCTCAACCCGGAACTGCGGCTGATTGCTGCGATCCCCACACAGCAAAGACTAAGCAGCTTGCAAAGAAAAGCGGAGGCTACAGTTTTATTGGACGCCTGTTGTGAGATCGTGGTCATTTCGGAAAAGTATCTGCCGAACGTTTATGAAAAACGAAATCGATATATGCTTGAACGATCCGACCGCGTGATTGCAGTCTATGACGGAAGGGAAAAGGGCGGAACAGCCGGTACGATCCGGCTGAGCCGCAAACTGAACAAAGAGCTGCGCGAAATCTCCGTTACTCCAGCAAAGATATAACCGGACAGATAAAGTTGTGCCGATGGATTCCTGCAGCCGGCATGGGATGCACTGGTCCGTTAGGAAAAGCTGACACGAAACCGGAGCGCGGAAAAGGTGCGATGGTCGACGCGCTTTGGACTCACTCAACCGCATTTGCAAATACTTTTGGGGCAAGCCTTCAGACGAAAGGCTTGCCCCAATCTTGCTGTTGATCTCTGTTGTTACTATGCCGCACTACCCTCCTGCAGGCGGAGATTAAACGCCGTGTACAACACATATTGGTAGTTCATCTCTTCGTCTGCATACTCGTACATCCGGCCCTCTGCCACGACCAGCCACTTTCTCACCTTGCTGATCAGTTCGTTTGTCTCGGAATCAAAGCGTTTCACTACAAACTCATAGATACCGTTTTCCAGGAAGTAGCCAAAGCTGTCAAAGCGGGCATTGCTCTTGCGGCTGCGTATCTCAAACAGGCGGCGAAGATAATAATTGGGGTGCGGTCCTACCACACGCGCGATATAGGTTTTGAAGTAATTGCCTTCCTGATGATACAGACGGTAGCGATAAATCAGACTGCTGCTGTCAATTTGCGTTACTTTCCTCATACGCCCTCCTCCAATGCATACTTCGCACGAAATGCCTCCGGCTCCATATTCAGATAGGCAGCAAGGGTCGCGATATGTCTCTCCATGGGCTCAGCACTGATGCAAAGCCGCCTGGCCCACTCTCTGGACCCCACGCCGAGCAATGACGCCAATTGAGTCAAGGTCAGGTTTTCGCACCGGCGAAACACGCCGATGCAGTTCCCCGCGCTTGTGGCATTCTTCCGCGTTCTCTGATCACCCATGCGCAACTGCGATTCATCATATTCTCTCAGCAATTCGTCCACGGAAACCTCCAGAGCAGTCGCCAATCGCAGATAAACCTCCATGGATCTGGTCTCACTGCGATCCTCTTCCAGCAGCTTAAGCGTCTGCACACTGATTCCACATTTCTCCTGAAGCCTGTAATAACCGAGACGGCGTTTGCGTCTCCAAAAAGCTACACCTGTCATGCCGCATCCTCCCCGGAAACGAGGAACGCCGTCGGAGCA
Source organism: Oscillospiraceae bacterium (assembly GCA_902783825.1). Classification (GTDB taxonomy): domain Bacteria; phylum Bacillota; class Clostridia; order Oscillospirales; family Oscillospiraceae; genus Limivicinus. Next base: position 5,669 of record CACZSJ010000190.1, read on the forward strand.
AAGCATAGGGTCATCAGCTCTTTCGGTGTATAGATTTTCAATTTAGGGGTTCCCTCCAAATCGTAGATTCGATGGAGCTCATAGGGGATCCGCTCCCTATAGCAATGCTCCATATAGGCCTTCTCACCCGCGGACATCACAAAGGGGATGTTCCTCTTATCCACGGTCGTTTTCACTTCCACATAGAGCGGTGCGCCGGCCAAAGTAAAAGAGAAGATGTCGAAGCCCCGACTGATATCCATCGCAAAATTGGCGTCAACTCCATTTTCGTATCCGGTACCCGCCAGCTTCTCCCGCTCCCATTGTGCGGCGAGCTGCTCTCCGCGGTAACCCACATCAGCCTGGCGCTCCCAAGCCCTTCTGCAAGCCTGCTTGGCCGCTTCGTTGGTCTCGGGGATGGCGGGCAGCATAGGAACAACCTGGTCAAAGCGATTGTTCACGAGAGCATCCATACTGAGGCCGAAGAATTGAGCAAGACGTCTAAACTTCCAGATTTGCAGGCCGAACTGCCCCCGCTCGATACGGCTGATGTCCAAAGCGCAGACACCGCAGCGATCCGCCAACTGCTGCTGGGAGAGACCGTGGTGCATGCGTAAAAGCAGCACCACGCTCTTCGGGGCGGAGATGGTGGACGGCTTTCTTCCTCTCCGCATTACGCGCCCTCCTTCCCTGCCCCGTTCAAAACTGCCACGGCTTCAGCCAAGGTAGACAATTCTGTATGCGTATACTCAACCGTAGTCTCCACCTTGGAATGCCCCGCCAGTCGCGCAATTAAGGTCATCGGAACGCCCTTGGCCTCCAGACGCGTAATGTATGTATGCCGACAGCAATGAGGCGAAAGCCTACGGATCCCGGGCACGTCCTTCAGTGCCCGATAATACTGCCTGCGGAAGGTCCCCACATCGTAGAGCAGATTGCTCCTGCTGGACGCCCAGATGAAAGCTTTCCCTCCAAGCTCCCGCATGCGCTTTACATGCCCACGATAGTCCTGCGGGACAGGAATAATCCGCCGGCTGCGCTTGCTCTTGGGCACGCCAAGCGTCGGATTGCCATTGACCATTTTGATGGCTTTATCCACGGTAATCTGCGAGCCGTCTTCTGCAATATCCTCCGGCGTAAGCGCCAGAAGCTCCTGGGTGCGCAGGCCGGTGCCGATCATACTGAGGATGCTGTTGCCCATCAGGTTATTGGGCAGCTTCTCGCGCAGAAGCTGCACCTCACCTTCCGAAAACGCGTCCTTCTTTTCCTGCCCCTGCCCACTCTCTTTCTTGCTCTTCTTAGCTTTGGCGCGGATTGCCGGATTGCGGAGCACCAGTTCGTTTGCTTCGGCGGCGTCGAAAATCTGAATCAGCATCGCCTTGCATTTGGAAATCTTCGACCGGGAGAAGCCCTCCTCGCTCAACTTCTTGAGAAACGCGTTCACGTCCATCTGCCGGATCTCTGCCACCGACTTATCGCCGAAGTGCGCGATAATCGTGTTCAGCGTGTACCGGTAATTGGCATAGGTGGACTCTTCCACTTCACCTTCATAATCCCGATACCAAGCCCTGGCCCACTGATCAAAGGGCATCTTCTCTGACTTCGCCAGACGCCCGGCCTCGCGGTCCGCCAGATACTGGCGGACCTTTTGCTGCGCTTCTCCCTTCGTCGGAGCCGTGAAGTTCACGACATTCCTCTTGCCTTCGGGTGTGTAGCCGTCCATGATCTGGCCGATCCAATTCCCGCTCTTCATCCTCCAGTAGCTGCCTTCCTTGTTGGAGCGTCTTCCCATGACAGTCCCCTCCTTAAGCCACCGCCATGGCGGCGGCCACGTCCTTGGGGATGTGGGTGCGAAGCTCCACCCAGGCCAGGAAGGCGTCACGCGGGATGCGGATGCTCCCGCCGATGCGGGCTGCCGGAAAGTCCGCCCGATGTGCAAGCTCGTAGGCCGCTGCCTGGCTGATGTTGAGGTAGTTCTTTACCTCCGCGACGGTCATGTACATGCTGGTTTCCTTTGCTTTGTTCATTTGCTCAGATCCTTTCTACAAAGAATTCAGCAAAAAGCGCTATACAGGTCGGACCCTGCATAGCGCAAACAAAGCCAGAAAACAGCCCCCACAGCGGCAAAGCTATTGCCAAATGACCACAATTCGGGTATACTGTTTTTGTAGCGTAGTTTATCTACTGTGCATGGTGCCCAGAACACCTGTGCAGGCACGTGGGAGGTTCCAGCTCTCACGTGCTGCTACTTTTTAGCTGTGCTACTATTATACAGCACTAAGCGCGCTTAGTCAAGGAAAATAAGCGCACATAGTATATTGTTTACAATTTGGACATAAAGGAGCGTGCCCTATGGCAAGGAAAACTCCGGATTATCAGATGCGTGCGCTGAAAAAATACCAGGCGAAATTTAAGGAAATGCGCTTCCGTGTTCTCCCCGAGGACCAGGAGGCCATCATTGCGCACGCCAAACGCGTCGGTGATAAGAGCACATCCGCTTTTATCATCCGCGCGATCAAGCAGACAATGGAGCGGGATCTTTCGGATTCAACGGATAAGTAATTGTTCCCCTACTGCTAAGCAGCGCAGCCCGCAAAGGCTGCGCTGCTTTCTATGGGTCAACCACCGTCTCCCCTATCTTCCGCCCCGCATCTCCCTGTACACCATCCCGGCCAGGACGGACATGATGGCGTTGTACTTGGCCTGGTCCTCGAACAGGCCGGAATAGCTCTCCTGGGCCTCCATGTAGCTCTCCATGGCCACGTTGCCGAAGGCGTTGGGGAAGATGCTCTCGGTGAAGATACGCGGATCGGTGGTGCGGGCGGAGTCTTTCAGCTTCTGA
>CACZSJ010000191.1 GCA_902783825.1 Oscillospiraceae bacterium
GATTTTCACGGCAGCATGGAGGAGTATGCCGAGGCCAAGCGGATGCTGTTTTCTCAGTGTGAGACCGGCGTAATCAACCTGGATGATCCCTGGGCGGCCTATATGATGGAAGAAGCTCCTAAGCGCCGTTTGCTATTCTCAACGGAGATGAACACGGCGGATCTGCTGGCAAAGGACATTCGGCTGTCTGCCTCGGGTGTGCGCTTTGCGGCGGTCAATAAAAACGAGATTGCCATGGTGCGCTTGGCAATTCCTGGAATGTTCAGCGTGCATAACGCGTTGTGCGTGCTGGCCATTGGCCAGGCTCTGGACATGCGTCTGGCGGATTGCGCAGAGGCTCTGGCGCAGGCCAAAGGGGTAAAGGGCCGAATGGAGCAGGTACCGACCGGAGAGGACTACGCCGTTATTATCGACTATGCCCATACCCCAGATGCGCTGGAGAATATACTCAGCACACTCCGCCCCGTGACCCGGGGGCGCCTGATCGCGGTCTTTGGCTGTGGCGGGGACCGAGATCGGGGAAAGCGGCCCATCATGGGCGCCGTTGCCCAGAAATATGCGGATCTGTCTCTTGTAACCAGCGACAATCCTCGCACGGAAGATCCCATGGAAATCATCGAGGAAATCCTGCAGGGGATGAAAAACAGCCGCTCGGCGGTCAAGGTGATTTGTGACCGGGAAGAGGCAATCGGCTGGGCTATTGACAAGGCAGAGGCGGGTGATGTAATATTGCTTGCCGGCAAAGGACACGAAGATTACCAGGAAGTGGGGCACGAAAAGCGCCACATGGACGAGCGGGAAATCGTGGCGTCCGCCATAATACAGAGAAAAAACGCGCGCGGCAGCGCGTGAGGATGGATGGAGTAAGCTATGACCATACAGCTCATTTGTGCCTTTGTTTTGGCCTTTCTGTTTTCAACGGCTTTTGGAAAATACTACATTCCCTGGTTGAGGAAAGAAAAGGCCCGGCAGGAAATCCGAGAGGACGGACCTCGTTGGCATATGTCCAAAAGCGGAACGCCAACCATGGGTGGCGTCATGTTCATCGGGGCGGCGATCCTTGTGTGCCTCACGGTAGGATTTGAGGGCATGCTGCATGGGGAATTTGTCCACATCTTCGTTTTGCTGTTTGCGCTTGTATTTGGTGTGATCGGATTTCTGGACGACTGGGAAAAGATCAGAAAAAAGCAAAATTTGGGACTGACCGCAAAAATGAAGTTCCTGCTGCAGCTGGCGGCGGCGCTGGTGTTTGTCCTGCTGATGCGGCAGATCGGCTATCTGCGGCCCAATCTGTACGTGCCTTTCCTTAAAACAACAATACACATGCCGGAGTGGCTGTATTTTGTTTTTGCCGCCTTTGTGATTGTGGGCACTGTCAATGCGGTCAACATTACCGACGGCGTGGACGGGCTGGCCAGCGGCACCTCGATCCCGGTCTTCCTCTTTTTTGTGATGATCACCTTTGCCTGGGGGCGGGAATACCTGCAGCTTGGGATTTTTGCCTCTGCCATGGTGGGAGGCCTGATGGGCTTTCTGGTGTACAATTACAATCCGGCGAAAGTGTTCATGGGTGATACCGGATCGCTGTTTCTGGGCGGGGCAGTGGCGGCTTTGGCCTTTGCCTATGATATGCCCCTGATCCTGATTACCCTGGGAATCATCTATATCATCGAGACCCTGTCCGACATTATTCAGGTTGGATACTTCAAGCTCAGCCACGGAAAGCGCGTCTTTCGTATGGCGCCCTTCCATCACCACCTGGAGATGGGCGGATGGACGGGGAAAAAGTGGGAAGAACGCGAACTTTTTGTTCTTTTTACTGGCATATCTCTGCTCTTTGCCATCATATCCTTTATTGGGGTATATCAGCGCTACCTGTAAGCAGGGGCAAACAGCCGGGGAGGTGGAAGCTATGCGCTATGAGGGCGCCCGCCTCGCCGGCTTTTCCACGGAAGAGAAAAAGCCGCAACGCTGCGGATTTGATTTGAGTTTTTTTCTGCTGGTCCTATGCCTGCTGCTCATGGGCGTGGTGATGGTCTTGTCCTCCAGCTATGCCAGGGCATACTACGACCCCGGAAACATCACCGGCGGAAACGCCGCTTATTATTTTATCCGACAGCTCGTCTACGCTGTTTTGGGAATTGGGCTGATGCTCTTGGCATCACGGGTACCCATGGGCTTCTATCGGCGTTATGCCATGCCGTTTCTCGCCTTCACCTTGCTGCTGCTTTTGCTGGTGCCGCTGATCGGCGTAAAGGCCAACGGCTCCCGCCGATGGCTGGGGATCGGCGGCTTGACCCTGCAGCCGTCTGAGCTGGCGAAGCTGGCGGTCATTTTGTCGTTTTCCGTGCTGATTTGCCGCTTCCGGGACCGCATGCGCAGCTTTCGCTACGGCATTGTGCCCTTTGTGCTGATCCTGCTGGTGATTGTGGGACTGCTGGTGCTGGAACCGCATTTCTCCGCTTCGATTATCATTCTTGCTTTGGGCGGGGCTATGCTGTTTTTGGGTGGGGCGGCCCTTGGCTGGTTTCTGGCTGCCCTTGCCGCAGCAGGCATCGGACTGGCCGTTTTGCTGACCTTTTTCCCCTATGCTTCATCCCGGATCAATACCTGGAGGGATCCCTTTTCCAGTTCTTCGGACGAGGGCTATCAGATTGTGCAGTCTTTATACTCCATCGGATCCGGCGGACTCAGTGGACTTGGATTGGGAGGAAGCAGACAGAAGTTTTTGTATCTGCCGGAAGAACACAATGATTTTATCTTTTCGGTGATCTGTGAGGAATTGGGATTTATTGGCGCTGCGCTGATTCTTCTGCTCTTTGCGATGTTGATTCTGCGGGGGTTCTGGATTGCCCTGCATTGCCGGAAGCGCTTCGATTTTTTGGTCTGTGCGGGCATCAGCACGCTGTTGGCAATCCAGGTTTTTTTGAATGTGGCGGTGGTAACAAATTTGGTGCCGTGCACCGGCATATCCCTGCCGTTTTTTAGTTACGGGGGAACGGCGCTGCTCATTCAGTTGGGCGAAATGGGGATCCTCCTGAGCGCATCCAGAGACATACTGGTACAGCGGTAGGCAATGCCTCCCGGAAAGGAATAGAGAGAAATGAAATTCGTACTTACCTGCGGCGGTACTGCCGGACATATCAATCCCGCCCTTGCGGTTGCCGGACGGCTGAAAGAGCTGTTTCCAGACTGTCAGATCCTATTTCTTGGGGCAGAGGGCAAGATGGAAATGGAGCTGGTGCCTCGGGAAGGATATGAGATCCGGCCCCTGCGCATCACCAACCTGAGCCGCGGCTTCAACCTGTCCGCCGTCAAGCATAATCTGGGAACGATCAAGCATGTGATAGAAGCTCAGAGGGAAGCCAAGCGAATCCTGCGAGAATTTCAGCCGAACGCGGTGATTGGGACGGGCGGCTACGTTTGCTATCCAGTTCTGATGGCGGCGACAAAGCTGGGGATTCCCACAGCGGTGCATGAGAGCAATGCCTTGCCGGGGCTGACGACCCGGCTGCTGGCCAAGCATGTGGACTGCGTGATGGTGGGCTTTGAAGAGAGTAGACAGCATTACCCCAGGACAGAGCGTGTAGCTGTGACGGGCACACCGGTTCGTGGGGAATTTGGCTGTCACACCCGCGAGTCGGCCAAAGCCGAGCTGGGGATCCCGCCGGAAGAGCCACTGGTTGTATCGGTATGGGGCTCTCTGGGAGCCCGGTATATGAATGAGGTGGTGACCGATATGCTGCCTCTGATGAAAGGGCAGCAGGAGTTTCGGCTGATTCATGCCATCGGGAAGCAGTATCAGGATGCTGTGACAGAAAAGCTCAGCCGTGCGCAGCTGGATCCGGCTGCCTGCAACGCTGAGCTGCGCGGCTATATCTATGATATGCCCCGGGTCATGGCGGCTGCTGATCTGGTTCTATGTCGCGCCGGCGCATCCACACTGGCAGAGCTTGCGTATATGGGAAAGCCGGTGATCATCGTGCCGTCCCCCAACGTGACCAACAATCACCAAGAGAAGAACGCGCGGGTTCTGGAGGCAGCAGGCGGCGCCAAGGTGCTGCTGGAAGGCGGGTTCGATGCGGCGACGCTTCTGGCGGAAATCCGTAGCCTGCTTGCAGAACCGAAGAAGCTCTCGGAAATGGCCCGTGCGATGGCGGAACTCTCCGTACCGGATGCCACGGACAAAATCTGTGACATGGTGTTGAGCCTTTGCCGGCAGTAGTTTGACGCAACAAAACTGAACAAAAGATCCCCCTGTGGCATAGGATGGCTTGATTTGAATGCACAGGGGGACTTTTTATGGATATTTGGCATATTCGAGGCGGGAAACAACTGGAGGGCAGCTGCTTTGTGCAGGGCTCCAAAAACGCGTCGCTGCCGATTCTTGCTGCGTCCATTATCTGTCCGCTGCGCTGTGAGCTGCTAAACGTCCCACAGCTGCGGGACGTGGATGCCGCCTTGCGGATTCTTCGACATTTGGGCTGCAAGGCGGAGCAACGGGGCAATGAGGTCTACATAGATTCAAAACAGCTGTCTTGCAGCAGCATTCCCCATGCGCTGATGGAGGAGATGCGCTCTTCTGTGATCTTTATGGGGGCGCTGCTTGCCCGCTGCGGCGAGGCGCGGCTGTCCTTGCCGGGCGGCTGTCAGTTGGGGAAACGTCCCATTGATCTGCATCTGAACGCTTTGCGGCAGATGGGAGCGGAGATTGAGGTGGACGGAGAGGAAATCAGCTGCCGTGCCCAGCGGCTGCACGGTGCTGAAATTCGCCTGCCTTTTCCCAGCGTGGGGGCGACGGAGAACATCATGCTGTCCGCCTGTGCTGCCGCCGGTGAGACACGGATTCTGGGGGCAGCCAGGGAACCGGAGATTGTGGCGCTGCAGGATTATTTGCGCACCCTTGGCGCAGAGATACACGGCGGCGGCAGCGATACCATTGTCATCCAGGCGTTTCATCCGCAGAC
>CACZSJ010000192.1 GCA_902783825.1 Oscillospiraceae bacterium
AAAACCGAAGAAGAAACCGAAGCGCTGGGCAGCCGCCTGGGCGAAGCCTTACCCGACGGTGCCGTTGTGGCCCTGTACGGGGATCTTGGCGCGGGCAAAACCGCCTTTGTCCGGGGCATGGCCAAGGGCATGGGGCTTGGCTGTCGCGTCTCCAGCCCCACCTTTACCATTGTCAACGAATATCTGGGTCGGCGGGAGCTGATCCACTTTGATATGTATCGCCTCTCCGGTGCCGAGGAGTTGTTCGATATCGGCTGGGAAGACTATCTGAACCGTGGCGCCGTATGCGCCGTGGAGTGGAGCGAGAAGGTGCAGGACGCCTTCTTTGGGGATGAAATCGTGGTTCGAATCGAAAAGCTGGGTGACGCCGAAAGAAGAATCACCCTGGAAGGAGTCGCGCTATGCTGATTCTCGCCTTTGAATCTTCGGCCAAAGCCGCCTCCGTGGCTCTGTGCCGAGACGGCACCCTACTCTCTCAATACACGCAGTGCAGCGCGTTGACCCACAGCCGCACCCTCCTGCCCATGGCGGAGGATCTTCTGAAAAACGTGGAAATCCCCCTGGACGCGGTGGATCTGTTCGCCGTGGCCCACGGCCCCGGATCCTTTACCGGGATTCGGATCGGAGTGTCCACTGTCAAGGGTCTGGCCTGGGCTTCTCAAAAGCCCTGTACAGGCGTCTCCACCCTGGAAGCCATGGCCTGGCACGGTCTGGCCGCAGGCGGGCTGATCTGCCCGGTGATGGACGCCCGCCGCAATCAGGTATACAACGCCCTGTTTCGCATCAAAGACGGAAAGCCTCTGCGTCTGTGCGAGGATCGGCCCATCGCTTTGGAAGAACTGAGCGAGCAGCTTCGAACGCTGGGTGAGCCGGCTTTCCTGGTCGGCGACGGCAGCGAGCTTACCGCCCGGCATCTGAGCCAGGCAGGCCTCCCCTTCCGCATGGCGCCGGAGAACCTGCGCTGGCAGAGCGCCTGGGGTGTGGCCATGGCTTCCGCGGACAAAGCTCCCGGCACAGCCGACACCCTGCTGCCGGTCTATCTGCGCCTGTCCCAGGCAGAGCGGGAGCGGCAGGCGCGGCTGGAGCAGACCCAGAGCTGAGTAATCCCCGCCCGCTTTGCGGGCCGATATACAGTACCAAAAAAGGAGACAGAGAACATGAGCAACGTATGCGTATTTGACCACCCACTGATCCAGCACAAGCTCTCCATCCTGCGCGACAAGAGCACCAGCGTGAAGGAGTTTCGGGAGCTGGTCTCGGAAATTGCCATGCTGATGTGCTACGAGGCAACCAGGGATCTGCCCCTGGAGGAAGTGGAAATCGAAACCCCCATCGCGGTAGCCAAGTGCCGCCGTATTGCCGGCAAAAAGCTGGCGGTGATTCCGATTCTGCGGGCGGGCTTGGGCATGGTGGACGGCATGGTCAGCATGATGCCCAACGTCAAGGTGGGTCACATTGGCCTGTTCCGTGACCCGGAGACCCTGGAGCCGGTGAAATACTACTACAAAATGCCCCCTGACATTCAGGAGCGGGACGCCATCGTGGTGGACCCGATGCTGGCAACCGGTGGCTCTGCCTCTGCCGCCATCAGCTTCCTCAAGGACACCGGCGTCAAGCACATCAAGCTCATGAGCGTGATCGGCGCGCCGGAGGGCGTTGCCAAAATGCAGGAGGATCATCCGGACGTGGACATTTTTGTGGCCGCGCTGGACGATCATCTCAACGAGCACGGTTACATCGTCCCCGGCCTGGGCGACGCGGGCGACCGGATCTTCGGCACCAAATGAAGCAAAAAGCTGGTACACACGATGTACCAGCTTTTTTATATCTATTTTTCTATTCCTTTTCTTCCCCGTAGGTGGTCATATCCGTCTCGGTGTCGATCAGCACCCAGGAGCTGTTCTCGTGCGGGATGTAGTTGATGACCACCGGCACGAAGCGGTCCGTGGCCTTGCCCACGGTCACGTTCCCCTGAATATCCGCCAGATTGTAGGAATACACATAGCGGTCCGTGCGGTAGTACACCCGATCGTAGATCTTCATGAACAGCACGGCGTTCTGTCCGTTGTTGGGATCGTTGCGAACCAGGGCGGGGGCGCTGTCCACGTAAATGGACAGGAACTGATTGCGCGTGCGATCCCGCAGCTCGTTGGCCACGTGCACGGCGAAGCCGCACACTGCGGTCACCGGGTTGGGCTCGGTGGACATCTCCCGGGAATACTGGAACAGAACCGGATCCTCTCCTTCTTCCCGGATCGCCGTGGGATGCATCACATCCGCCAGGATCACCTCGTCAAAGCCCATTTCGTACAGCTCCCGAGTCAGCTCCACCGCGTACTGCCGAACGTCCGCATTATAGGGGTCGAGCCAGGTGCCAAGATCGTCGGAATAGTCGAAGCCGGCGTCGGTACGCAGGGCAAAGCTGCTGCTGCGGGAAGTCAGCACCTGATCCACACAGCAACTGATCTGGGCAGCCAGATAGATCTCCCTCCCGCGGGCCGCAGCCGCCTGGCGCAGCTCGTTGATCATGGGCGCGATGGAATCCCCCAGATCCGAGGAGGAACCGATGCCATAGTCCCGCGCCATCTTGGAAGAGGAGGCCCACATCAGCTGCCCGGTGCGAGGCTTCATTTCCAGCACCAGGGCGTTGCCGTCGTTGAGGCGCTGCTCGTATTTCAGCAACAGATCCCGCTTCAGCTGATCCGCGCTCACGAAGATGGCCTTCATGCCCTTGACGTACTTGCCGGCGGTAGCCTCCACCCGGGAGTAGTCCGGCGGGTCAAAAACCAGCTCCGGCGTCACAGGCTCGAAAACCTTGACCACGTGGCCCTCGCTGTCTACAACGGTATCCTCCCGGCTCATACCGGGCAGCACCACGTCCACGCCGTCCTTGCTGATGACCGCGTACTTCTGCATGCTATAAAACAGGACAACCGTGACCATCAGAATCCCCAGCGCAATCACAAAAGGGATGATGGCGTAATTGCGCTTTTTCCGGCTGCCCTTATAAAATTCCCGATTTTTTGCCAAAACGCGCTCCCTTCCGCCTCGGCTTCTGCCGGGGCGCCCCGCTTCTCAGCCCTCGATTTTGGCGATGCGGCGCACATGCCGCTCGTCCTGGGAGAAGGGGGTATCCAAAAACGTATCCACGATCATCAAGGCCAAGCCCTCGCCCACCACCCGGGCACCCAGCGCCAGGACGTTGGCGTCGTTATGCTCGCGGGTGGCCTGGGCGGAGAAACAGTCCCCGCACAGGGCGGCCCGGATGCCCGGCACCTTGTTGGCCGAGATGGAGATCCCAATGCCGGTGCCGCAGATCACGATGCCGCGCTCACAGTCGCCTCCGGCCACCGCCAACGCCACAGCCCGCCCGAAATCGGGATAGTCACAGCTGTCCTCCGTATAGGTGCCGTAGTCCCGATACGCGATCCCCCGCTCGTCCAGATGCGCCATGATCGCCTGCTTCAGCGCAAAGCCGCCGTGATCCGATCCGATTGCCAGCATGCTTCCGTCCTCCTGTTTTTTCCCTATTTTAGCACGTTATCCCCGCCGGTTCAAGTGCGGCTTTCACGCGCATGTATACCATAATAATTTTATGTGAATATGTGGTCACGCAGAAAAGGCCGCCCGAGATCTTCGGGCGGCCTTTTCGCCGCTTGACATGCGCAGTTTACAGCAGAATGCCCCGCTTTTTGGCTTGGAAGCGCAGCTCATCCCGGAAGTCCGGGTGGGCAATGGCGATCAACTGCCGGGCCCGGCTTGCCAGGCTCTGTCCCCGCAGATGGGCCAGGCCGTACTCCGTGACCACATAGTCCACGTCATTCTTGCTGGTGGTGCACACCGCGCCGGGGCTCAGCATGGACTTGATCTTGCTGATGCTGCCGCCCTTGGCCGTAGAGGGAAAGGCGATGAAGCTCTTGCCGCCTCGAGACAGACAGGCGCCACGGACATAGTCAATCTGTCCGCCGGAACCGGACACATGGGCCGCACCCACGCTCTCGGCGCAAACCTGACCCCACAAATCCACCTCCAGGGCGGAGTTGATGGAAATCATGTTGTCGTTTTTGCTGATGACCGCCGGGTCGTTCACGTAGTCCACCGGCAGCAGGGCCACGGAGGGATTGTCGTCCAGATACTCGTAAACCCGCTGGGAGCCGAAGGCAAAGGTGGCCACGCTCTGATAGCGGAAAATCCGCTTTTTGCTGTTGTTCACCGCGCCGCATTCGATCAGCTCCACCATGGAATCTGTAAACAGCTCGGTATGGATCCCCAGATCGCGCTTGTCCCGCAGAGCAAGGCCGGTGGCCTCGGGAATGGCGCCGATGCCCAGCTGGATGCAGGCTCCGTCGGGGATCTGTTGGGCGATCAGATTGCCGATGGTCATGCTCACCGAGTCCAGCTCCGGTTTGGGCAGCACGGGCAGCGGGTGGTGATTCTCCACAATGCCCTCCACCTGGCTGACGTGCAGCTGGGCGCAGCACAGGGCACGGGGCTGATGTCGGTTCACCTCCACGAAAACGTGGCGAGCCTTCTCAATCATGGCCACCGAATAGGAATTGGTGGTGGCCAGGCTGAAATAGCCGTGCTTGTCCATGGGCGCAACCTGGATGCAAAACAGGTCATACTCGTGGTAATCGCGGATCAGCCGCGGAGTGTCCCGGTAATAGCTGGGGAAAAAATCCGCCCAGCCGCCGTTGACGGCCCGGCGGGCCCCCGCCCCGGAAAACCAGGACAGGCCCGTCAGCTTGCCGAAAAGACTGTCGTCCGCGTAGTAGTCCAGAGGGATCACGTCCAGCTGGGTTTCCACCCGCACGTCACGGATCTCGTCTTCCCTGGCCCGTTGGCACAGGGCATTCAGGATGCCCTGGGGATAGGCCGCGGCGGCGTCCGTGCCGATGAGCCAGCCATCTTCCACCCGCCCGGCCAGCTCCCGGGCGGTGGAGAGCTTTTCCTGATACAGCTTGCCAAAATCGCGCATATCTCTCTGTCTCCTTCTCTATCCGTCGTCCCAAACGGAGGCGGAGGATTCCTCCGTCTCCTGGGGGAACAGGTACACCCGTTCTCCCGGGGCCACCATGCCCAGCCGTTCCCAGGCCAGGCGGCGCATTTCCTGCTCCTGCCCGTAGGCGGCCAAAGCCGCCTCCAAATCCCGCCGTTCCTGCTGAAGCTGGAGAATCTCCCCGCCCAGGGTTCGACAGAGGGCCTCGGCCCGAGCCAGCTCCCGGCGAACCGTCAACAGGCTTGCCAGGGCATACAGCAGCAGTGCCAGCGCCACGATCCGCAGCAGGGTCCTGCGATGCTCCATGCGCACCTCTCTCCGGCGGCCGCGCCGCCTGCTATACTATACCCTATTTTCTCACCTTTTGGTAGCGTTTTTTTGCCGAATCCACCCAGGCGGCCAGAACTTTTTTCAGCGGCCCGGTCAGGCGCAGCCAAAGGCGCTCCCCCGCCGCCAGCACCCGGCGCAGCGGCGGACTGAGCCAGTGCAGATGCAGCAGAAAACCCAGCAGCATGGCCGACAGCTCCCAGAGGCCCAGACGGCCGCTGCCCGCGCTCATGGCGTAGCAAAAGGCTCCCAGCCCGGACAGCAGGCAAAACAGCAAATCCAGCAGCGCGGCGGCCAGAGCCCCGCCCCGGCAGCGCAGGGGACGCAGCAGCTCATACAGTAGCCCCACCCCCAGACCCAGGACAAAAGCCAGCAGCAGCTCCAGAAGCTGGCGGTGCAGCAGCAGCCTCATCTCAGCCGAAAAGCCGAGTCCACAGGGAGCCGGAAACCGCCGGCTCGTCATAGCTCAGCTCCTGAATGTGCCCCTGCAGCTCCAGCTGCCCCTGATCCAGATCGATCTTGCCCACGTGCAGCTGCTGGCCCCGGATGCACAGCTCCCCCAAACCGGTGCGCAGTAGCACCATGCTCTCGTCAAAGCCGGACACGTCCTCCACGCCGGTGATGCTCAGCTTGCTCCGGCCCTCCAGGCGCAGGCAGTGCAGGCGCTCCGGGACAGCCGGTCTCTCCTCATAAGGCATGTTCTCACCCCCCTGCCATTGTATGCGCCAGGCGGGGCAAATAGAAAGACCCGCCGGCAGGCGGGCCTTTCGCTTCACACGTCCCGGATTGGGGCGCGATGCACCTTATTTCTTTTTCTTGCGCAGCAGGAAGAACACCACAGCCAGCAGCACACACAGGGAGCCGCCACCAACGCCCAGCCACAGACCCAGATTCCGATCGTCACCGGTCTTGGGGCGGGACTTGCCGGTATACTCGTTGACAAAGACGGCGGAGTTGATATCCTCCACGATGCCGCCATTCTTCAAGAAGGTCCGCTCCATGACCAGCTGCCCATCCACTTCGGTGATCTCGTAGCGGATGGTGTAGACGGACTCGTCATAGACGTAGCCGCGGGAGTGGTTGTTTTTCTCGGTAACCGTGTATTCATAGGTCCCCGGCTGGGTAAAGGTAATGAGACCAAACTCCCCTTCGCCAGGCCCGATGATCCGGAGTTCTTTTTTGCCGTTGAAGCTGCCCTCGGGCATGGGGCAATCGTCAGATTTAGCGGTCAGGGTGAAGGTAAAGACCACGTCATAGGGGGCGTTGCCCTTGACCTGCTTGGTCACCGGGGGATCATCGGTGCAAAGGGGCTCCACCGGAGGCTCGGTGGGCGGCACCGTGGGAGGCGGGATCTCGGTGTTGACGAACTCCAGCTTGTCCGGCTTGCCCGCGTCGTCGGGATCCAGAACGCCGGTGGGATCAGCGGTGATGGTATAAATGACCTTGTCCTCCGCGATGCGGAACAGTTCCACCGTGACGGCAAACTCCGTCTTGTCATAGGCGATGGCGGCCGTGTCGGTATCGGTGAGCTTGAGGTTAAACACGTGGGCGTTCAGGCCCTGGCAATTCACTGTAAACTTAGCCGTGACTCCCGGTGTCAGAGACAGGCTGTCCAGCACCCGGCCGGAGGCGTCGCTGAGCTGGGCGGTACAGGGAGCACCCACACAGGAGACGGGAATTTCCGCCGTCAAGCTGTCCGGATTCTCGGCGGCAAAGGCCGTCGGCACGCCCAAAAGGCCACAGACGACAAACACCGTCAGCAGCAAAATGCTTTTGATTCCTCTCTGTCTCATGGCCAACTCCTCCTTTACCTCAGTCTTGGATCGTGGCAAACACGATCAGCCTCTTGATGCTCGTATCGCCCGAGCAGGTGGACAGGGCCAAAACCCGCTTGCCCGCCTCAGGCTCAACATATATCTGCGCGTTTTCCTTGAGAAAAGCGATAATTTCCGTACCTGTGTGCCCTGTGGGATTAAAAACCGTAGAATCGGTAGCGTCCGCAGAGCTGACGGCAAAGATCCGCAAGGGGTAGCTTGCGCTGCTTGTGGTGACGATGCCGTCCCGATGCGCGTCAAAAAACGCGCGGCTTTGAAAATCGTCCAGGGCGCCGAACATGGCGCCGTGGCTCATATGGTGCCCATAGACCAGGCAATAGGGATCGCTCAGGTCGGGCTTATTGCGGTAATCCAGAAAGATGGAGCCGCTGAGGGAAAAATTCCCATAGGGATCCTTGTTTAAAAACTCGAAATTGTCCTCCCCCTGCATAACGGGGTAGTCGATGCTGGTGTCGTCGATGGTGATCCAGGCCACCTGATTTCCGGAGATGATCTTCTCCGGCGTGAGGACCTCGCCTGTCGCCGGCTTATAGCGAAGCACGGAACGATCCGTGGCGTTTTGATACAGCCAGAGATTGTCCAGCATGGAGTAGGTGCCGATGAGCAGCAGCAGAATGCAGACGATCACAATGACCGTGTCCAGCAGCTTATCCAAGAGCTTTGCGACTTTGTTGACCAAGACCATAGTCTGTTCGTCCTTTGCTGTTGCCGCCCAGGGGCGGGGAGGGGACAAGCCCCTCCCCCATCCCGGGGAACTGGGATTGCGCGTAAGGAGAAGGGCCGCTTAGGCCTCTTCTTCCTTGCGGTTCTTGCTGACCAGGACAAAGCCCAGGCCGGCGGCGCCCAGCACGATCACGGCCACGGCGGGGGCAATCACGCTGATGATGCCGGTGGGAATGACACCGTCACGGGTGTTCAGGTAGGAGGTGAAGACGATATCGTCGGGATCTTCGGGCTCGCTGTCTCCGCGCGGATTCTCATCCTCAGTCTTCAGGGTACCGCTGGTAGCGTTCTCGTAGTCGGCAACGCCAGCCTCGGTGGACTTGTAGTCCTCAGCTTCTTCCACGACCTCGTACTCGCACAGGGCGGGGAGGTTGCGGATCTGGATGTAGTTGCCGTGCTGCAGGTAGAACTCCTTGCCGCCGGTGAGCGCGGAACCCAGGATGTACACGCGGCCGTCCTCCACCTTCATGTTGCTGTCATCGGTGGAATTGGGGTCGTTGGCTGCTTTCATGTCAGCCGCATCATAGCTGGTAGACACGTTCTTGGTGGGCTCCCAAACCCAGGAGGACTGCTCCATGTCGATCTCATACCACTTGGCGTTGAAGGCATCGGCGTCCACATTGTCAGGCAGGGTGATGGTCAGGGTGTACTTGAAGTACTTGTCGCGGGAGGCCTGGTTGCCGGTGACTTCCTTCTTGAAGGCCAGGCTCTTGGAGTCGTACTGGTTCGAGAAGCCGGTGGACTTATCCTTCAGCTCGTTCTCCGCATCCGCGGAGATCACGGAAGGATCCGCGTATTCGCTTTCCGCGGTGCCGGCATCATCGCCTTCCGCGGGAGCAGCGGCGTTTTCATGCAGGACATAGCTGGCAACTTCCAGGCTGCCCTCGTTGTCGATCACGTACACATCCAGGTAGCGCACGCAGGACTCGGCCACGCCGGGGTCATAGACCATGCCGGGCAGCGGGGTGGTTTCATCGGTGTACGCAGAATCCTCGGTGATGGTGTAGCGGTAGACGCCGGGCTCCACAAAGGTCACGCCAGCGAAGCTGATGGTCATGGTCTTCGTGGCGTACTTCTCGTCCGTTGTCGGATCCGCGGTCATAAAGGCGATGGTCTGCATGGGGGCTTCCGTGGGGGCGTCAGCCTCATCCGTTGTGGTGTCGCCCTTGGCGTAGGTCAGGATCACGCTGTCGTCGGCATAGGTCGTCGTGGCAGTCTCCATGTCCGTGCCGGCCACAAAGACGGGCTTGCCGATGACGTTGTAGTCGTTCTCGTCGTCGTCCTTGTCCTTGGGCAGGATGAACACGCTCTCGTAGGCCTCTCCGCCGGCTTCACCGGCCGTGATGACAAACTTGAACTGCACGTCGGGCACGTCGGCGCCCTTGTTGAGGACCAGGTACTTGTCAAAGGTCATGGTCTCGCCTGCGATCTCGGCCAGCTCGCCCACTTCCCCTTCGTACTGGTTCTCCTCCGCGGTGGCGGGACCATCATCTCCACCGGCAGCCGGATCCGGATCGTCGCTGGTTGCGAAGGCGGTGACGACGCCCAGACTCAGCACCAGGCTGAGGATCATGAAGATGGCCAAAAGCTTTTTCATGGTTTTCATGCTTCTCTTCCTTTCTTATATGGTTTATTGTTTCTTCTTTCTTCTATGTGCAGCGCGTTCCGCGCTTCAACCGGGGGTTAAATGCCGCGTCTGCGGAATACATAGACCACCTTGCCCTGCAGCTCGCTCTCACGCACCTGGCCAAAGGCCCGGCTGTCCAAGCCGATCTCCCGGTAGTCGTCCAGGAGAAAGACGCCGTCGGCGCTCATGCGATAGGGGAAGCGGATCTCGGAGCCGTCCAGCTCCCAGGTGGGGTACAGAACCGTGTCCCAGGGGTTGTAGCCGTCCGAGAGCAGCTGGCCCTGCTGGGTAATGACGATCTCCTTTTCGCCCTGTGCAATCAGGCGGGAGACGGCCAGTTCCCCGGTGACGGGATTGCGGTAGACCACCACGTCCCCCGTATGATAGGGGTCGAGCTTGTAGGTGATCAACAGGTCCCCGTCCAGGACGAAGGGGTACATGCGGTTGCCATGGTGAATGTGCACACCCAAGACGAAGGTAAACACGACCAGGGTGGCGGCGGCGACCACTGCCAGTTTGATCAAAAAGCGGGGCAGCGGGCCGAGACGCTTTTTCTTCTTGCGGGGAGGCTTGGCGGCGGAGGCTTTGTCCTCCGGCCGGGGGGCTTGCGGGTCCTTGGGACCGTCAAGCCCCGCTTCCTCTCCCGCACGGGAATCTCCCGTTCCGTTTCCGGATTTTCTCCGGGCGGACGCCCCCGCGGCTTTGCGGGGGCCATCCCGGCTTGAGGCGGATTTCCGCTTAAACATGGCGGCTTCGCCTCCTTCCCAGATAGCCCAGGGCCAGAAGCAGCTCCAGCCCGATCAGGCCCAGGATCATCGGCGCCCGGTGGTTCACATCCAAGCCGGTGGGCACGATGCCATCCCGGGTGTTGGTGAAGGTCAAGGTGGTGTCGTCGGTCAGGTAGCTGTCGCTCACCTCGTCGACGCCGGCGCCGGTGGGAAGATCTCCGGTTCCGA
>CACZSJ010000193.1 GCA_902783825.1 Oscillospiraceae bacterium
GCCCCGCTGATGGGCCATCTCATGCGCCACAGTCGCGGCGAAGAAAGCGGGAGGGGAATCCATATTCACATTGGCTTCCCCGGTAAAAGGAAAGAAAAAGCCCGTAAAGTCCGTATAGCTCAGCAGGCGGGAAAACCGGATTCCCTTAGGCCGAACCGCCGGCCCCGCCAGACAGGGGAAGGCTTTTTCCGTTCGCTGATACAATCCCGGCGCCCGGTTCAGGATCTCCGTCCGGTCTGTCACGCAGATCCCTGCCGCATCCCGGGGCACCTGCTCGGCGTATTCCCCTGCCAGCTCGGCGAAATAGGCCGTTACCGTTTTCAACTCCTCCGAAGAGACTTCCCGCTGCTCCAGCCCGCTCTGGGCCATGAAGTCGTCACCATAGTAATACACGCCCCAGAGCAGACAGAAGCCCGCGTAAATCGCCAGCGCGACGCTCCCAAGCGTGACCAACAGGAGGTAGATTTGTTTTCCCCGCTTATCCCGGCACACAAGACGCACAGCGGATAAGATTATGTAGACAAGCGCTCCGATCGCCGCCAAGGCGATCAGCAGCTCCGCCAGGGAAAAGGGCAGCCGGGCCGCGGCCAGACTCAATGCCCGATGGACCGGGCGCACGAAGCGCGCCGACAGCCAGGCGTTCCAGGCATGGCTGCGCCGGGTAGCCAGATGCAGCCCCACCACCGCCCCGCTGAGCAGCAGCAAGACATGGCGGAAGGGGCAGAGCCGGAAGATGGCGGACAGGCCGCGTTTTTGCAGCGTCTTGTTTTCCATGGGCATATCATACACCCATTCTTCATCCCAGGCAAGCAAGAAAAAATGGCAAACGCAAAGGAGCCGGCCCTCAATCGGGCTGGCTCCTTGCTTTGTCAAACTCAGTTGGCCGCGTTCTTGGCCATGTCGCACAGGGCGGTGAAAGCGGCGGGATCATGGATCGCAGTCTCAGAGAGCATCTTGCGGTTCATGTCGATACCGGCCAGCTTCAGGCCGTGCATGAAGCTGGAATAGTTCATGCCGTTCATCTTGCAGCCGGCGCTGATACGGGTGATCCACAGCTTGCGGAAGTCTCTCTTCTTCTGCTTGCGGCCCACGTAGGCGTAACGGCCGGACTTCATCACCTGCTCCTTGGCCATCTTGAAGTGGCGGGACTTGTTGCACCAGTAGCCCTTCTCCAGGCCGAGAACTTTATTTCTGCGCTTGCGCGTCATCATTGCGCCTTTAACTCTTGCCATTGATATCTCCTCCTCTATCGCGTCTTCCCTTATTTATAAGGGATCATTTTCTTGATGGTAGCAGCGTTGGTCACGTCCGCATAGGTCTCAGAGCGCAGCCGGCGGCAGCGCTTGGAGTCCTTCTTGGTGAGGATATGGCTCTTATACGCATGAGCGCGCTTGACCTTGCCGGTCTTGGTAAGCTTGAATCTCTTTTTGGCACCGCTATGGGTCTTCAGTTTAGGCATGATTGTTTCTCCTTCCGTGTGGCTTGCAGGAAGCTCCTGCAGTTTGACTGACTTATTCTTCCGCCGCGGGCACGGCAGCCTCAGGGGCGTCGATGGCCTCGGCGGTCTTGGGAACCTTGGGTTTGCCCGGCTTCTTGGGCGGCGTGACAGGCTTTGGAGACAGGAACATGGACATGTTGCGGCCTTCCAGCTTGGGAGCCTTATCCATGTTGGCGATGTCCGCACAGCGTTCCGCGAAGGTCTTCAAAAGTGTAGCGCCGATGTCCGTATGCGCCATCTCGCGGCCGCGAAAACGCACGGAGACCTTCACCCGATCCCCGTCGGCCAGGAACTTCAAGCCGTTTTTCAGCTTGGTGTTGAAGTCGTTCTCGCCGATGCTGGGACCCATGCGAATCTCCTTGATCTCAATCACGCGCTGGTTCTTCTTGGCTTCCTTCTCCTTCTTGGCCTGCTCGAAGCGGAACTTACCGTAGTCCATGATCTTGCAGACAGGCGGATTGGAGCCCGGAGCGATCTTGACCAAATCCATCTCCCGCTCAGTGGCGATCTTCAAAGCTTCTTCAGAGGACATGATGCCCAACTGCTGCCCTTCGTCACCGATCAGGCGGACTTCCTTGTCGTTGATCTCCTCGTTGATTTGATGAACCATGTTTGCGATAAAAAACACCTCCGAACACAAACGGAAACAAAAGCGCGGATGCACAGCATCCGCGCATAAAAACAGCGTAATCCCCCATCTGTGGGGCCGTTGCTTTTATTGACCTCGGCTGGCTCAAAGGCCGCCGGGTGAGGCCGGGGATGCCGTCCTGCTTTCTTTTAGCTCTGACACTATATCAGTTCAGAGCGCGTTTGTCAAGAACTTTCTCTTTAGATTATGCGCTTTTTTCCGGGAAAAGACCTCAATACTCTTCGTCCGGCGCTCCCTGAGCGTTCTCCATCTCCATGGACAGCTTCACAATGCGGCTGGTTCCCAGTCGGTCCGCGCCCAAGGCGATAAAGTCCTCCGCGTCCTGGAGGCTGGCGATGCCGCCTGCCGCCTTGACCTTCACAGTCTCCGGACAGTTTTCCCGCAGCAGGCGCACGTCCTCCCGGGTGGCGCCGCCGGTGGAAAAGCCGGTGGAGGTCTTGATGAAATCGGCGCCGCAGTTGGAAACGATGCGGCAAAGGCTCAGCTTCTCCTCCTCGGTCAGAAGACAGCATTCGATAATAACCTTGAGCACCTTGTCCTTTGTCGCCTCCCGCACAGCGCGAATGTCCGCCGCCACCGCGTCCCAGGCGCCGTCCTTGACCATGGAGAGATTGACCACCATGTCGATCTCGTCTGCGCCGTTGCGCACCGCATCGGCCGCTTCAAAGGCCTTGGCAGCCGTGCTCATATACCCATTGGGAAAGCCGATGACCGTACAGAGCTTCAGCTGATCGCCCACATAGCGCCGGGCTCCGGCCACATGGCAGGGCGGAATGCAGACGCTGGCACAGCGATAGCGGATCCCCTGATCGCACAGGGCGCGAATCTCCTCGGCGCTGCAGTCCACCCGCAGCAGAGTATGGTCACATTTTTCCAGAATTTCGTTGATATCCATATGCTTTCTCCTTTGTACAGCAGCTACGTTCCTCATTATACACACTCTCCGCCTCATATTCAAGTACCCTTCCCGAATAGGATAGAGCATACGGGCCCACAGCGGCCCTCACTTATGCGAAAAGGACGGCAGCAATATGGATATGGATCACGAAAACAACTACATACGCCTCTGCGGTGTTATGGCCGGGGCTCCGCGTCTCTCCCACAGCAGCCGGGGACAGGAATTCTACAGCTTCCCTCTGCAGATCCAGCGCCTCTCCGGAACTCTCGACACCGTCAACGTGCTGATACGAAAGCCCCAGCTTGCCGCCCTGCAGGTGGACGAGCAGGAAAAGCTGCTGGTGGAAGGGCAGCTTCGCAGTTTCAACAACCGCCGGGGCGAGGGCGCCCGGCTGGTCATCGCGGTCTTTGCCAAAACTCTGCGCCTGTGTGACGAAGAGGACAGCAATCTGGTGCTGCTGCAGGGCAGCCTCTGTAAAGCCCCCAACCTGCGCTGTAC
>CACZSJ010000194.1 GCA_902783825.1 Oscillospiraceae bacterium
TCTTCCTCGTCCTTGATGTGGACGTCGAGAAGAAATCTCAGCGTTAAATAAGCAAGCACAATGACAGCCCCGATCAGTCCGCCAAGCAAGGTATTTTTCTGGTAGCTCGGAGAGTAGCGTGCAGACGGCACCTTCGCCGTATCAATCACGCGGGCAGAGCTTCCCTCAATCAGCGCACCGATTTCCTCCGGCACAACGTCTGCAAGTACATTGGCGATCCGTGCGGATTCCTCCGGGACAGGCCCGGTAACATAAATCGCAAAGATTTCCGTTGCTCCGACCTGTTGCGCCGATACCATACCCTTCAAAGCCGCAGTAGAATAGTCCCCCTTCAGCTCCGACGACACTTTGTCCATCACACGGTCACTCTTGACGATGTTGATATATGTGCTGACCAGGCGCGTGGAAGCGGAAAGGTTACCGGTGGAAACCGACTCCACCTTCTCGCCTTCCTTGACATTGTTGACATAAATGGTCGTATAGGCTTGATACAGGTCTGTCACACAGTAATATGTATATGCAAAAGCCGCTCCTGCCATCAATACGGCAGCAAGCAGGATCAGCCACCATTTGTGGAGGTATGCCATTAGCAGTTTTTGAAGATCGATTCCCAGCCCTTCGTTTCTCTCGTTCATCTTATCCCCTCTATATTCTGCGATGTTATTGCACAAAGCGCCATGTTAGCTATGTTAATTGTAACAGAAAAAGACTGTCATTACAATAGTAACTTGGTGTAATTTCGCATAGTTTAGGCATTTTCACGACAAAATGATAATAGTCTTTCAAACCGCCATGCGTCCCGGCACATATCTTCCAATGTTCGCTCTGCCCTCCACCCGAGCAGTTGCTCCGCAATCACCTTTATGGTCTCCGGCAGTGCCAGCGTTGTGTCCGGATTGTTTTCACTTACTGATTTTCTCATACCATGCAATGCCCTCGTCCACGCTGCCGTCAAAAACCACCCTGCCACAGTCAAGGACAATGACACGATCACAAAGGCGGCGGATGGTGTCCATATTGTGTGAAACATAGAGCACGGTGCGCCCCTCTGTGCGGGATACGTCACTCATTTTGTCAAGGCATTTTTTCTGGAACGCAAGATCTCCCACCGCCAGCACCTCGTCCATGATCATGATCTCGCTGTCAAGATGGGCAGCGATGGAAAAGGCCAGCCTGACATACATGCCGGAGGAATAGCGCTTGACCGGGGTATCAATAAACTGCCGCACCTCGGAAAAGTCGATGATGCGCTCCAGCTTGCTGTCGATTTCCTTTTTCGTCATGCCGAGAATGGCGCCGTTCATGTAGATATTTTCCCGTCCGGTCAGCTCCCCGTGGAAGCCGGTACCCACCTCCAGCATGGAGGTGACACGACCGTTGAGACCGATGGTCCCGCTGCTGGGCGCTGTAATGCGTGAAATGAGCTTGAGCAGGGTCGACTTCCCCGCGCCGTTTTGTCCGATGATACCGACACGCTCGCCTTTTTTGATGGCAAATGTCACATCCTCCAGTGCGGTAAAGGTTTCCCCGCTTTGGTAAGTCTTTGCGCCGATGCGTCTGGTTGGATCTTCCTCTCCCCTGCGCTTTGCGCGGTCCCTCTGCAGTTGGGCGCGGAGCGTGGTGCTGTTGAGCTGTCCCAGCCGATATATTTTTGACACGTGGTCAATATAAATCATGTTTTCTTCCATGGCGGCCTCCTAAATCGTGTCCATGAAAGTCCGTTCAATACGGCTGAACAAAATCAAGCCCACAAAGAACACAACCAATGTAATTGCCCAACTAATGGCATAGTAGCCGAGGTTGAAATAGCCGAAGCCGAACATGGCATAGCGAAATGTTGTGACAATCGGCGTCACAGGGTTGAGCATATAGAGCCACAAAAGATCCGGGATCCTGCCGGAGACCAATTCCAAGCCATAGGCGATCGGCGACGCGTACTGCCAGAGCTGCAGGCCGAAGCCGACCAGCATGGCAAGATCGCGGTATTTTGTGGTTACGGAGGATATGATGATGCCGCAGCCCACAGACAGCAGCATCATTTGCAGCACCGTCAGCGGTACAAGGAGCATTGCCGGGGTAATTCGGATACTCGTATCGCCGCGAATCAGGAAAAACGCCCAAAGGAGCAAAAACAGGCCAAACTGAATCCCGAAATATATCAGCTTGCTCAAAGCCGTCGCAATGGGCGAAACAAGGCGTGGGAAGTAGACTTTTCCCATGATATGGCGGTTATTGAGAAACGTATTGGACGTGGTCTGCATCGTGGAAGCAAAGTAGTTCCAGCAGATATTGCCGGACATATAAAAGAGAAATGCGGGCATGGCAAAATCACCACTGACATCTGCCGTTGTCAGTCCGGCAAGGGAGCCAAAGACAACTGTAAATACGATGGTGGTCAGCAGCGGCTGGATAATAGCCCAGAGCGGGCCGAGAATGGTCTGCTTGTACTGCGCGGTAAAGTCCCGCTTCACGAACAAGCCAATCAGATCCCGATACCGAACCGTCTCTTTGATCTTCAGGTCAAGGAGACGATGCTCTGACGTTATAATGGTTTTGTAGTGTTGTTTTTCATTCATGATTGTCTGTAGGTGTAGTCATAGACTCATCCATTCCAAGCTGTTTCATCATGCTCGACAGGTCATCGAAGCCTTCTTTTTTCTTTTCCCTGCCTACCCTGTACTCGCGCAGAACACGTCTGCGCACAGAGGCGCTACATAGGCGAAGCAGCCGCCTGCCCCAAAAGTACGGTAAAAGCCAGCGATGCTTCTGCAAGATAGGGTGTTCATATTTCATGCGGTCATAGGGTGGGAAAAAGCGGTGAAGTAAATATCCGCTGCGCCCGTCTTTTTCCTGCTGAACCGCAACCGAATTGTGTATAGTGCCATAAATTCCGCCGGATAAAACATAGTTTTCCATGGTTTCCAGGCCGGCAATATCACCGGCGCCGAACCAAGCCTCTGCCAGCTTTTCCACCGCCTCGGCAAAAGGCAGCATCCCACACTGCTCCACCAACGCCTTGCAGGCTTTGTCATCAAAGCCGCCCTGCTGCCGCATGAGCTTTAAATCCAGAAAGAAGCGAATTCCGCAGCCGCCATTTCTAAAATGTTTCATCATATGTGCAATGTGGTAAAGATAAAAGTACGTCTCCGGCATCCGGTATTCACAGCTTTCCCCGTCGATGGGAGTTGCCACAGTCCAAAGGCTGTCGAGTACCTCAGCGGCGCGCGGAAATGCCTCCGGCATAATCAGCCTGTGGTGTAGCTCCAAGCTAACGTTGCTTTGCGAAATGAGCTGAATGTCATGTGCTGCGACTTCGCCCCGCCTAAATCCGGCAGCTTCGCACAGCGCGTGGACAGCAGCATCAATGTCAGAAGATCTGACCAGCACGTCAATATCCGAGCTGGTACGCATCCACGCTTCGGGATAATAGGTCTGCAAAACAGCACCCTTTAGGAAAATGAATGGGATCCCCGCCGTCTTGAGAGTTGTTCTGATCTGATTGGAAACGTAATCTCTGCGTACATAACGCACGATCGCCTGATCCATGTGTGCAGTGCCAAGATTGATCGGCAGCCTGCTTCTCTTTACAGCCGCCTCTACCAGATGCGACAGATGATGCCGCTTGGCGAGGGCATGGATCTCCTGCCACAGTTCTTCATCCGGTGCAAAATCCTCCGGCAGCGGCTCGGCAAAAACGACGTTTCGCAAAAGGAGCATCAAGTATTTTGTTGTAGAAACATTACTGTTTTCTCTTTTTTCCATAATCGACAAGTTTTCCTTTTATGAGTGTGCAGAAAAGTCTGCAGAAATACTTGAACTCATCCCTTCTACAATATACACACAGGAAAATCAGGTTGCTGCCAACTACACAAATAACTGTTTTCAGGGCAAATTCGATGATACCGCCATCCGGCAGCAA
>CACZSJ010000195.1 GCA_902783825.1 Oscillospiraceae bacterium
ACCGCCTGGGTGCAGTGGTAGCAGCCGTCCACGTTCACCGCGAAGAGCCGCCGCCAGGTCTCCGGCGCAATGTCCTGAAACTGCTGCTGCCGGGCGATGCCGGCGTTGTTCACCAGCAGGCTCACCGGCCCCAGCTCCTCCCGGATCCGCGCCGCCATGGCCTGCACCGCCTCCCGGTCGGCCACATCTGTGCGGCTGACCAGCACCCGGCTGCCCTTTTCCCGCAGCCGCTCCGCCAGCTCCTGGGCCAGATCCTCCCGCTCCACGCAGTTGAGGCACAGATCCCAGCCCGCCTGGCTCAGCGCCCGGGCGATGGCCGCGCCGATGCCCCGGCTGGAGCCGGTGACCAAGGCCACCCGGCTCATGGCGTCTCCTCCGGGACGGTCTCGTCCTCGTAGTCCTCGTAGTCGTCGTAGTCGTCGTAGTCGTCCTCCTCCGGCTCGGGCATGTTGATGGAGCCGGGCTTGGGGCCGGTAGGATCCTCGTCCACCGGGGTGTAGAGGCACAGCTGGATGCGCAGGCGGCAATAGTCGCACAGCTGCTGGGTGCTCATGGACTTGACCTGCTCCGGCGTCAGCACCTCGAGAATGTCCAGAAAGGCGGTCTTGGTCCGGTCGGTGAAGAACTTCTGGGGGTTCTCGGTGTTGCGCACACAGGCGATGACCAGCGGGGCGTTGGCCCGCTGGGCCAGCTTGAAGCTGCCCACATGGAAGGGCAGCAGCTCATCCCCCTGGTTGCGGGTGCCCTCCGGGTAGATGCCCATGGAGCAAAAGCCCTTCTTCACGTACTCCGCTGCCGTGCGGATGGTCTCCAGGGCCTTGCGGTCGTTGTCCCGGTCCAGGGACAGGAAGCCCGCCTGGTGGAGGATGGTCCCCACCAGAGGGATGTTCATGTTCTCGGGCTTGGAGACGAAGGAGACGTTGAACACCCGCAGCTTGTCCATGACGATCAGCGGATCCAGGGCCGAGCGATGGTTGCTGACCATCACGAAGGTCCGATCCACGCCGGGCAGCTGCTTCTGGCCGCGCACCGACACCCGCACGCCCATGTAGGAGCAGAGGATGCTGGACACGCTCATGCAGGCCAGG
The DNA here is from genome assembly GCA_902783825.1 of Oscillospiraceae bacterium. Lineage (GTDB taxonomy): Bacteria > Bacillota > Clostridia > Oscillospirales > Oscillospiraceae > Limivicinus. The sequence continues at coordinate 1,089 of CACZSJ010000195.1, forward strand.
CGGGCAATGTAGCGCTGGCGCCGGATGGGCTTGCTGCGGTTGCAGGGCAGGCACAGCACGTACAGCACCAGCAGGTACAGCAGGTGCATCAGCACGTAGCACAGGACGAAAAACAGGAACATCACCAGGCTGTGATTGCTCACATGCTTGCCGAACTGCAGCGTCAGCGCCACAGAGGCAATCAGAAAAAATGAAACGATAAACATGGATTCATCCGTCCTTTCCGGAAGCGTTCCTGCTTATTGTACCACGTTCCGACGGCTTTTCCAAGAGGAAGCGGCGCTTTTTTCCCTTTGGCGCGGCCTGCTCAGCCGGAGGCGGGCGGCTGCTCCTGGCTCAGCTGGCGAAAAACCTGGTCGGCCCCGGTGGCGGCCAGCCCGGAGGCCGCCCCCACCGCCAGGGCGTCGATGATGTTCCCCGCCGGGAAGGCGGGCATCAGGCGCAGGCTCGCCGCCCCCAGAAGCGCGCCGCAAAGGCCGCAGATCAGGGGGATGTATTTGTTGTCCCAGGGGGAGAGCTTCACGCCCAGCCCCGCCAGGTAGCACAGCACGGTGATGCCGGTGACCCCGGCCATACCGGAAATGTCCATCAATTTCTCCTTTTCGTTATCGGTGCGCCTGGTCGTTCAGATGCCGCTGGATGCGCTCGATGGCCTCGGTGACCGGGCCGTTGCAGCCCTGCTCCCGCAGACCCATGAGACAGGCCAGCACCCCGTAGGTGAGCAGCTGCTGCTCGGCCTTGATGGCGCGAATGTCCTCATCCTGCCGCTTCTGGCGGCAAACCCAGGCGTAGCCCCGGTTGTAGTAGCCCAGCAGCGCCGCGACGGCGGCGGCCAGGGCGGCGGCGGTGATGAGGCTTTGAATGGATAGGCTCATGTTCTTGCTCCTTGTGCTTGATAAAATGCCCGGCGGCTCACAGGCCCAGGAGGGCCTGCCAGCTTTCGGGGCCGAGGATCCCGTCCACGCTGAGCTGACGCCCCCGCTGGAAGCGGATCAGCCCCCCGTAGGTGCCGGGGCCGAAGTCCCCGTCGGCTCCCGCCGGGCCGCAGCGGAAGCCCCGGCCGATCAGCAGCAGCTGGGCGGCGCGCACCGTCTCCCCCTTGTCCCCCCGCCGCAGCTGGGGCAGGGACAGGGCGCAGCGGCTCTGCGCCGCCGGGGGCGGGGCGGGCGCGGACGCGGCAGGGGTCGGGGCGGGCCGCGCCGCCTCCTCCGCCAGGGAGGCGTAATCCGGCTTGGCGTAGCCCCGGATGAAGCGGCTGTCCAGAGGGAGGCTGCGCAGACCCACGGCGTCGGACTTGTTTCCCTCGATCACCTGCAGGAGATTGCCCGTCACCGACAGGACGATGCCCACATGGTCCGCCGTGCCCCGGCAGTCTCCCCGGCCCTCGTCCTCCCAGTCGTAGAAGAGCAGATCCCCGGGGGCGGGCACGGCCTCGTCCGCCTCCTCCCAGCGTCCCGCCGCCCGGTAGAGGCCGATCATGGCCTCGCAGCCGCAGTGGGGCAGCAGCACCCGCTCCAGTCCGCAGGCCGCCCCCACCGCCGAGACGAAGGCCGCGCACCAGGGCTCCTGATAGCCCAGCACGTGCCCTCCGGGCAGGGGACGGATGGCGTTGTAGCGATCCACGATGGGCCGGTGGCTGCCGTCGGCCTCCCGGCAGCCCAGCCAGCTGCGCGCCTGCTGGCAGACCTGCTGGCGCAGCTCTTTCTCGGTCATGGCGCTCACCGGGGGGCGCGGCTGCTGAACTTGCCGCCGCCCACGATCGGCTGGGGCGTGCTGCTCCCGGCCGACGACGCCGTCTTGCCCGGGCTGCCGGAGGCGGCGCGGG
>CACZSJ010000196.1 GCA_902783825.1 Oscillospiraceae bacterium
GCCACGGAAATACCGTTGAGCTTGACCTTGAACACCACAGCCTTGCCAGCAAGGTCTTCCACGTAATTCTCCGGGAAGGTGATGTCCAGATCCTTCTCTTCACCGATCTTCATGCCGACGATCTGCTCCTCAAATCCAGGCACAAAGGAATTCGAGCCAAGCTCCAGCGCATAGCCCTCAGCCTTACCGCCGTCAAAGCGTTCCCCGTTCAGAAAGCCGTCAAAATCGATGTTGACCGTGTCGCCCATCTGGGCTTCCCGGTCGTCCACATCCACCATGCGGGCGCCACGCTTACGTGCAGCTTCGATCTCCGCTTCCACTTCCGAGTCCCCGACTTCCACCGCAGACTTGGCAGCTTCCAGACCCTTGTATTGTCCAAGCGTCACCTCGGGATAGAGGGAAACCTCAAACGTGTATTCCACAGTGCGTTCATCCGTAACATTTACATCTGTGATCGAAGGGGCGCCCACAATTTGCAGGCCCGTATCCTCCATGCCAAAGGTGAACGCCTTGGGCGCCAGGTCATCCATGGCGTCCTGATAAAACACCTCGGATCCGTACATGCCCTCAACGACGGCACGCGGGGCCTTCCCCTTCCGGAACCCGGGAATGCTAATATTCTTCTTATTCTTCAGGTAGGCGCCATTTATCGCGGCCTCAAATTCTGCTGCGTCGGACTCTACCTGGAAAGTAGCTGTGTTGTTTTCTTTCTTTTCAAGATTCTTGACGATCATTCTTGCTTTCCTCCTCTATATGTGGCTAACACGCACGAAGACATGATAGCAGATGTTTCCGCTAAAATCAATGATAAAATCACGAATGACGCATTACGGAAGCAGTTTTAACGGGATAAAGCCCAGCTGATCCGCAGAGACCAGTTTATAGGCCGTACCATCCCTCCAGCCCTGGAACGCCACTTGTCGTCCTTTGCCGTGAATATGTCCATAACAGCACAGGCGCACCTGATACGTACGCAGCAGATCCAAGATCTCCTGGCACACATAGTTTTGGTAAAGGGGCGGGTAGTGGAGAAAGACCAGCTTTTCTCGTTCTCCGGCCGCTTTCAGGGAGCATTCCAGCCGCAACAGCTCCCGCGCCATGATCTTCCGGTCGTGCTCAATCCCCTTTTCCTCCTCGTAAAACCAGCCGCGGGTTCCGCAGATGGCATACTCGCCGTAGAAAAAACAGTTATTGTGGAGTATCTCAAAAGAATCGAAACCGTTTTCCTGAAAAAAGGCCTTGGCCTTTGTGGCCGTGCTCCACCAATAATCATTGTTTCCCTTGAGGAGGATCTTTTTCCCGGGAAGCTGCTGGACAAAACGAAAGTCCTCCTTGGCTTCTTCCAGGCTCATTCCCCAGCTCAGATCTCCGCAGAGAACACAGACATCCTCAGGCTGCATCGCGGCAAAACCGCGGCGAAGCTTCTCCGGGTGATCCTGCCAGATCTCTCCGAAAATATCCATAGGCTTATCCATGGACATAGCCAAATGTAAATCTCCGATTGCATAAAGTGCCATACTTACTCCCTTGCATAACAAAGCATCGGACGCCTCATACTAACACTGTAAAAAAGCAAGGAGGCATTCTCATGAACGACAAGAAGCACAGCAATCCCAACCCCGGCGTCGGCTGCGACGTGACCAATTGCAAATACAACACCGTAGACTGTCGCTGCAGCGCCGCTCGGATCAACGTCCAGAGCGAACACGCGATCACCAAGGGGGAAACCTATTGCTCCACCTTCTGCCCCAGAGGCAGCTGCTGAAAAATCTCCGGGCAAATGTGCCCGGAGCTACATATCAGTATGCTCAGCAAAAGGCATCTTCCACATGCTCCATGCGCACCGGCCCGTTCATCCCTTGCGGCGCGTAGACCTCAATCACGTCAAAACGGGGCTGCAGATCGCTCTGGTTCTGACTGAGCCAGAGGCCGGCAGTCCTGAGAATCTTCTCCTGCTTGGCTCGTGTGACAAACTCCCGTGCTTGGGCAACGCGGTCGTTTTTTCGCAGCTTGACCTCGACAAATACAACAAAGCCGCCTTTCTGTGCAACGATGTCGATCTCTCCCTGGCGGCAACGATAGTTGCGCTCCAGGATTGTATAATGCTTCCGCCGCAGATAGCGCACCGCGCTGTCTTCCCCGAAGCTTCCCAAATTCTGTTTTTCCATCAGTGCATCTTCTTCAAAAAACTCATACGGTGGATCGGCGATGGCCCATATTCCCGCAGGCAGGCATAGTGGAGCTTCGTGCCATACCCCTTGTGCTGCTCAAAGCGATACTCCGGGTAGCGTTGGGCCATTTCCAGCATATAGCGGTCCCGGCTGACCTTGGCCAAAATAGAAGCCGCCGCAATATCCGCGCATTGGGCGTCTCCCTTGACCACGCAGCGGCTGGGAATACAGATCCCGCTGTTTCGATTGCCGTCAACCAATGCCAGTTCCGGCACAGGCTGCAGCTGTGAAATTGCGCGATTCATGGCAAGATACGTCGCGCTGAGGATATTCAACTCCTCGATCTCCTCAACCTCCGCCCTGGCAATCCCATAACACAAGGCCGCCGTGCAGATTTCATCGAAAAGCGCTTCCCGCTTTTTCTCTGTGAGCCTCTTAGAGTCGTTCAAGCCCTGGATCTCCAGGCCCCGCGGCAGAATGACGGCAGCGGCGTAGACCGGGCCGGCCAAGGGGCCGCGCCCGGCCTCGTCCACGCCGCAGAGCCTCGCAACGCCGGAGCTGTAGATTTCGTTTTCCAAGTGCCAGAGATCAATCATCCGGTGTCTCCAAAGTCAAGCGGCCAAGCTTTCCATCGTGGTACTCGCCCAGCAGCGTATTGGCCATGCGCTCTATGTCATATTCTCCGCGAGAAATCAGAAAGCCTCTTTTTTTCGCCGCTTCCTCCAGCAGCGCAAAGCCATTGGCTTCCGGATCCGGTCGAAACTTGTAGCGCCCCTCAATTGCCTGCGGGTAGAGGGACCGCAGACGCAGCATGAAGTTTGCCCCTAAGGTTTCCTTATCCAGCACGTCCGCCTTAATGGCATTGGTAATGGCCAGTAGTTCGCCAACCTCTTGGCTGTCGAATTTGGGCCACAGGATTCCCGGTGTATCCAGCAAGTCCAGCCCTGCGTGGATGTTAATCCATTGCTTGCCCCGGGTAACACCGGGCCTATCGCCCGCGATGGC